>JBEIFE010000254.1:0-3646 GCA_040382575.1 Candidatus Sericytochromatia bacterium | reverse complement strand
TGAGCACGGTCGCCGAGGGTTACATGCTGGGCATCAACCCGCTCGATCAGCCTGGCGTGGAAGCCTACAAGCGGTTCATGCTCGGGAACCTGGGCAAACCGGGCCTGGAGGACGCACGTCAGGAGTTCGAGGAACGTCCCGTTCCCCCCTCGGGAACCTTCGAGATCGGCTGAAAACACCGATTATGCATCCTCGTCATCGACTCGCGCGTCCGATGAAGCGTCGAGATCGTAGACGAGGTCTTCCTCGCGGGGTTCATGGACCCGCCGATAACCCCGGACGGGATGCTCCATCAGAGCGAGCATCCCGGTCCATCCTTCTACCTCGACCTGGGGGCCCTCGCTGTCGCGCATGGCGCGGTTCCAGCAGGCCATCGCCTCGGCCTCCTGACCCCTGAGCCGATAGAGGTTTGACAGGTTCTTGCGAGGTTCGGCGCGTTCGTCGGCGAACGACAGCGCGCGTACGAAGCCTTGTTCGGCTTCTACCAGCGCACCGCCGATCGCCAGCGTGATGGCGAAATCAACCAGGGCCGCGGCGAGACCGGGCGCATGTCTCAGTGCCACCTCGAGCGTCAGACGCGCCTCGACGGAACGGCCCCTGGCCTGATGCATCAGCCCGAGATTGGTCATCGTCTCGGGCCGGACGTGTTGCCCCGCGAGCACCAGCACCCAGCAATCCTGCGCGGACCGAGCGTCCCCGAGAATCCAGTGGGCCACCCCGAGATTGTTGACGATGGCGGTCCGCAGCAGCATCTGACTGGCTGCGGTTCGCCCCATCCCGGCCTCCATCTGTCGAGAAGCAGCCCCCCAGTGATGGAGAGCCAGCTCCCAGTCGCCCCCGCGGGAGGAGTGAAGACCGAGCAAAAATGCAGCCGCAACGAACGCTTCGTCGCCGAGTTCGACCGACTCCAGGGCGGCCCTCGCTTCTCGCCAAGATCCGCACGCTGCATAGGCTTCAGCGAGACGGATCGATGGTCGGTCGAAGCCGGGCCATTCTGGAATCACGCAGGCTCTCCTTGGAAACATCGTCGGATCCGGGACGGTCCGGACCAGGTTGGACCGCTGGCGTCGCAGTGGCAATCTGGCGAGGAAAGGGTATACATGGGGATATGACCAGCCGTTGTCTGACCAGAACCGTCACTGCCGTCTCGATTGTGGCATGCCTGGGATCCCTCGTGGCCTGTCAGGCCCCGGGTTTCATGGGACTCAATCAGGATGCGAGTCTCGGTCCCAGTCGCCCGGACGAGCGTCTCGTGCGGGTGCGATTTCGCGTCCTGGTTCCCGAAACACTGAGTGGCGGGACGTCCATCCAGTCGATCCCGAGCCCGGAAGCCACGCAGGGAGGATGGACCACCGACGAGCGGTCCATCGTCGGCGCAACGGTGATGATCGATGGCCAGAAGGGCGCTTCGGACGTGACGGACGAGCAGGGTCTCGCGACCCTCGCCCTCCCTTCCGACCGGGTGGTTCCGATCCGGGCCGAGTTCAACACGGTGCGAGGCAAGGTCTCGCTCACGACCCTGGCCTGGGCCAGTGCCGAAGAGGAACGAGTCCCCAGCATCCTCGTCTCGTTGCCTGCGGCCCTGATCACCGCCCGCCTGGCAACCCGGCACCCTGCGCGCGATCTCGCTCGGCTCGACCGGTCGCGATACCTCGAAGCCATCCGGACGCTGGATGCGCGCATGCGGGATGAGACCGGTCACTTCGATGCTCGCTGGCTACCCGCCTCCCGTCAAGGCTGGGGCATGACGGACCTCGCGGCCTGGCTCCTCCGGTTGCAACCCGTGCTCGATGAACTCTCACTCGACCTCGTGCAGTCCGCACCCGAGTTGAATGTTTCCTCGTCCTCGATCCCCTTGGCAACCGCCTCTCCCCGGATTCTGCCCGCTTCGGTGTCGAGCCACTCGATCCAGGCCTTGCCATCTCTTTCGCCTGATGAATGGTCTCTCGCCGACCTGGGTCTCCAGAGCGAGACGACCCGCGAGGGAACGGCATCCCTCGACGGCGAAAAAATCGAGGCACGGTTCATCCGGCATGTGTCGAACCCGACGCGGCGGGGGGCTTCCTGGCTGTTCCGGGGTACCGATACCCTGATCACGGCCGAGGCCACGCGTTCCTGGAACTTTCTGGTGAGGGTCTCGTCGGGCCGGATCCGGTGGGCGAACCCGGGTCGGCCCGTCCAGGACCTGGTCTGGCCCCCCATTGCCACGGGTTCCGAACTCGTCGTGGATCGTGGTTCGAATCGGCGCGACATCTTCCGCAAGGGATCCGGGCCCGAACAGCTCACGATCGTCGACCCCCGGAGCCAGCGTGGCTGGACGGTGGTCCTCGATCGGGCGGATGCATCTCCCTCCGTGGCGGCCACGGCATCGTCTATCCCAGCGCAGGGGGCGTCCCTGGCTCAACCGGATCGCTGATTTCGGCTCGAACCATCCGGGTGACCGTGGCGTGAGGACCGCCACGGGAGTAGTTTGAGGCACCCCCCGGGAGGTGCCCGTGAATCGCGGAAGCTTGAGTCTTCATCTCGTCTGTCCCACCTGCCGGCACCGTGCCGGGGAAGGCGATCGCCACTGCGTCCGCTGCGGAAACTCGCTCTTTCAGAACGCAACGATCGCATGCCCGGTCTGCGGGAAGACACTCCCAGCCGGTAGCGAGCCCCACTGTGGCCAGTGCGGTGCCTATCTCCGGCGGTCGCTCCGGCCCCTTCCACACCTCGATCGGACGAGACACGCATGGGTTCTCGCGGCGCTCCTGTTGGCCAGCGCGGCCTTCGCCTGGTTTCACTACCATCGGGAGGCGGCCACCCGGGAAAGTCTCGGTGGCGTGACCCCCGGCAATTCACCGTCGGTGGTGGAGGCCACCCTGGGGAAACCAGCCCGTCGGACGGACACCCATCGGTTCGCGGGACAGGACGGCCAACAGCACGTCGCCGAGACGTGGCTGTATGGTCTCTCGAACACGAACCTGCCCGGCCTGGCCCTGGTCTTCGTCGATGGGAAGGTCACCCAGATCGGCGCTTCACATCCGGGATTCATGACCCGCAGGGGGCTGGGTGTCGGTGATCGCGTCGAGCAGGCAGAACGCCTGTACGGACCGGGAATCGAGACTCCCGAGGGCGGGGGACTGCGGGCCTGGCGCGTTCGGGAGGGTGACTCCGTGCTGGCTGCCTATTTCGTGGGTGAGGGGGGCGCGATCGTCTTCATCGCCCTGGAAAACGTCCACCAGGCGCTCATCCCGACGGATGACAGGACGGAAGACTTTTCGGGCGACGACGGAGCTTCACCTCTGGGTTTCAGCGCATGGGCTGACAGACCGGACACAGGTGAGAGCCCCGCTGGGCGACCCGGATCTTGATGATCGTACTTCCGCAGACGGAACAGGCCTTGCCCGTCCGGTCGAAGACCCTGAGAAAGTCCTGATTCTGACCATATCGCCCCATGCCGTCGCGGTAGTCCTTGAAGGTCGTCCCCCGGTGCCGGACACCGATGCTCAGCACATCCCGGATGGCCTCGTGCAGTCTCGCGGCCTCCGATGCGTCGAGAAAAGCCCGCTCCGGGTGCAGCCTCGCCAGATGCAGGGCCTCATCCGCATAAATGTTCCCGACTCCGGCGACGAGACGCTGGGACAGCAAGGCCGCCTTGATGCCC
>JBEIFE010000253.1:0-3681 GCA_040382575.1 Candidatus Sericytochromatia bacterium | reverse complement strand
GCCTCGTACACGACGGGCGTCAGGTAGAACCAGGCCAGCAACAAGGGGCCGAGCAACTGCTCGACATCCCGGAAGAAAGCATTCGCCGTGGACAGGAGCAGGGCGAGACCCAGCGTGAGCATGAACTGGATTCCCACGATCACGGGTAGCCATAGCACATTCCACGTCGGGGCCACGTGAAACCAGGCCATGAACAGGGCCAGCACGGGTAGCGTGAGCATGAAATTGACCAGATTGGTCGTCACATTGACGAGAGGTAGGACCTCTAGCGGAAAGTAAACCTTTTTGATGAGGCCACTGTTCGCCACGATGGCGGCCGCCCCGTTCGTGATGGAAGTCGCGAACCACGTCCACGGGAGCAGTCCGCAGAAAACAAACAGGGGATAATTGGGGATGTTAACGCGCAGGTACACCGCGAAGATGAGCGAGTAAACCGTCAAAAGCAGCAGAGGGTTGAGCAGGCTCCAGAAGAAGCCCAGAGCTGACCCCTTGTAGCGAGCCCGGACCTCGCGGTTCACCAGTCCGATGAACATTTCCCGGTAGCGGTAAAGCTCGAGCAGTTTGTTGCGGATCCGCGTGAGGAGCAACGTGACCCTCCTGCCGCGGGGCGCGACCCGGCGGACTATCCAGGTTATACCGGGATCCCCTGGACGGTCAAACGGGCGCCCGGTTTTCGACACTTCCGGCACACGTTATCCTCACGATGTGGGAAACGATGCCTCCCGGTGGGGGCAGGGTAGAAAGGTCGACCGTGTACGCTGTACCTCCTTCACCTGTCCTGTCCCTGGTGGTGCCCGTTTTCAACGAGGCGTCCGTCATCGATCATTTCCATGCTCGGATAACCGAGGTGCTGGACCGGACCGAGCTTTCTTACGAGGTCATCTGCGTCAATGACGGCAGCCGGGATGGCAGCCTGCAGATCCTGGAGGATCTCCACCGGCGTGATCCACGCTTCAAGGTTGTTGACCTGTCCCGGAATTTCGGCAAGGAGGCGGCTCTGACCGCCGGGATCGATTTTGCCGCAGGGGATGCCGTCATCCCGATCGATGTCGATCTCCAGGACCCGCCCGAGGTCATCCTGGATCTCGTGGCGCGCTGGCGGGAAGGGTATGACGTGGCCTATGCCACGCGAACCGTCCGCGAAGGCGAAACCTCCTTCAAGAAGTGGACGGCTTCCGTCTTCTACCGGGTCATCCAGCGCCTGAGTCCGGTCTCCATCCCGGCCGATACCGGGGACTTTCGCCTGATGAGCCGTCCCGTCGTCGAGGCCCTGCGACAGCTCCGCGAGCAGCATCGCTTCATGAAGGGCCTTTTCAGCTGGGTCGGCTTCCGTCAGGTCAGCGTCCCGTACCGGCGGGACCCGCGCGTCGGCGGCGAGACGAAGTTCAACTACTGGACGCTCTGGAATCTGGCCATCGAGGGTATCACCTCGTTCAGCTTCATTCCTCTGCAGTTCGCGAGTTTCCTGGGCATATCCGTCGCGCTGGGGGCGTTGCTGTACGGGGCTTTCTTACTCGTCCGGACGCTCATCAGCGGTAACGCCGTGCCCGGCTACCCGTCCCTGATGGTTACCATCCTGTTTCTGGGGGGCGTCCAGCTCATGACTCTCGGTGTCATAGGCGAGTACGTGGGGCGCATCTACAACGAGAGCAAGCGTCGGCCCATCTACCTCGTGCGCTCGACCCGGGGCTTGCCGCTTGCCCCGGGCGTGGGTTTCCCCCGGGACGACCATCGCGCCCGGGTATAATCGGAGCGATCGCCCTCCCGAAAGGTGCCATATTGGAATCCTCGTCCTCGCTGCCGCGCGTCAGCGTGATCACCGTAAACCTCGATGGCCAGGCTCATCTGGAGGTCCTGCTCGACTCGCTCGCCCACCAGACCTATCCCGCGGCCCACATCGAGGTCTGGGTGGTCGACAATGGATCGCGCGACGGGTCCCGGGAGTGGCTGGCAGCCCACCACCCGCAGGCCCGCCTCATCGAGAACGCCCGTAACGAGGGCTTCGCGCGCCCCAATAACCAGGCCGCTGCGGTGGCCACGGGCGACCTGCTCGTGCTCGTCAACAACGATATGAAGCTCGCACCCGACTGGCTGGAGCGCATGGTGGAATTCTTCCAGGCCTCCCCGCCCGACGTCGCTTGCGTGGGGTCGCGCATCCTCAACTGGGATGGGTCGGCCGTGGACTTCATCCGGGGCACCATGGCCTTCAACGGGATGGGGTTCCAGCCGGGGCACGGCGCTCCGGTCGACAGCTCCGAGGGACGCGACTTTCCCGACGACCTGCTGTTCGCATGCGGTGGGGCGCTGCTGATCCGCCGCGACGTTTTCCTCGAGGTCGGAGGCTTCGACGAGGATCATTTCGCCTATTACGAAGATGTCGACCTGGGTTGGCGCCTGTGGGTCCTGGGGTACCGGGTCCGGTTCTGTCCGGAGGCCATTTGTCATCACCGGCACAACGGGACGTCCTCGCGCTTCGCCCGGGCCGGCAAGGTCGTGCTCTTCGAGCGGAACGCCCTCGCGTCCATGCTCAAGAATTACGAGGAAGTAACCCTGGCCCGTCTCTGGCCGGCCGCGCTCCTGCTGGCTTTCAAGCGCGTGGCCGTGCGCTCGGGGCTCGAGCGTGAGGCCTTCCGCTTCGGCCCCCCCCCGCCCAGGGCCCTGCCGGAGGAGGGAGCGTCCGGATCGCGTCCCGGGAAACTCCTGCGGGCGCTCCGGCGGCAGGGACCCATCGGGGTGATCCGCAAGGTCGCCGTCGTCATCGCGCGGGCCATCCTGCGCCGCTGGGGAGGTCAGACCGAGGAATCGTCCGTGAGCTCGCCCATCCTGCGTGAGGCGTACGCCACCGTCGTGGGCATGGAAGATCTCATCGACCTCCTGCCGCGCATCCGCGAGAAGCGTGCCGTCATCCAGGCCAGGCGGCGTCGGACCGATGCGGAGCTGTTCGCCCTGTTCGGCGACGCGCTCACCCCCGTCGAGGGCCATCCCGACTACCTCGCGAGCCATGCGCAGATCCTGCGGGTCCTCGGGCTGGACGACCTCGTGCGCTCCGCCGAACCGCAACCGGCTGGGGACGAGGTCGTCGCCGCGGAGCAACGGGCATGACCCGCGTGCTCGTCCTCACCCACGACGTACTCGGAGCGCGAATGGCCGGACCGGCCATCCGGGCTTTCGAACTGTCGCGGCAGATTTCTCGGGTCGCCGAGATCACGCTCGCGAGCGTGCTCCCGCTGCAGGGAACGCTCGAGCCCGGATTCCCGGTGCTGAGCTTCGAGGACGATCGCGATCGCCTCGAGCGGCTTGCCCGTGCGGCTGACGTCCTTGTCCTGCAGGGGCTGATGCCACGACGGTACCCGTGGCTCCTCGAACTTGGCAAGCGCCTGGTGATGGACCTCTATGACCCGTTCCTGTTCGAAAGCTACCCGCAGCTCCTGACCCGCGACGGCGAGGCGAAGGACCTGTTCCTCCACCTCTGGGACGTCCAGAACGAGCAGATGGATCGCGCGGATTTCTCGATCTGCGCCTCCGAGCGTCAGCGCGACATGTGGCTCGGGCGCTACTGTGCGCTCGGGCGCCTGCGCCCGGACCTGTTCCGGGAGGACCCTTCCTTCCGCAAGCTGGTGGATGTCGTGCCCTTCGGGGTTCCGGACGTCCCGCCCGTCGCCACCCGGCCGGCGATGCGTG
>JBEIFE010000252.1:0-3682 GCA_040382575.1 Candidatus Sericytochromatia bacterium | reverse complement strand
GGGGTGAGGCTGGCCTGCAGCCCCGTGGCGGCCAGGATTGCCGGGTCGAGGGCCGCCGCCTGCTGGGGGGTCAGACCCTCCAATCCTTCGATCAGCAGGGCCAGCAGACCCTTGGTGATGGCGGCATCGGAATCGCCGCGCCAATGCAGGCTGCCGTCCTGGAGCGTGCCGACCGGTGTCTCTCGGAGGATGTATTGCCGGCCCTGCGCGAGCAGGGAGTGCAGTTGCTCCGCTACGACGAGCTGACCTCGTCCCAGACCAATCGCCTGGAGACACACTTCCGCCGAGAGGTCTTCCCCGTCCTGACGCCCCTGGCGGTCGACCCCAGCCATCCTTTCCCCTACGTGGCCAACCTCGCCGTGAACCTGGCCGTCCAGGTCCGACTGCCCGACGGTGAGGAAAGCTGGGCGGTCGTGAAGCTACCGCCGTCATTGCCGCGACTTGTACCTGCAGGCAAGGGACATCAGTTCGTCTTGCTCGAAGAACTGGTCGCGGCCAACATCCAGGACCTCTTCCGCGATGTCGAGATCCTGGGCTGCCATCCCTTCCGGGTGACGCTCGACGCGGGCCTGTCCATCGAGGAAGAAGAGGCCGAGGACCTGCTGCTCTCGATCGAGCAGGGACTCAAGGAGCGGCGCTTCGCCGACATGACGCGGCTCGAGGTCACTCGGTCCATGCCTCCGTCTCTGCGTGCTCGCCTGCTCGAGGAACTCGAGGCGGAAGAAGCAGACCTGTACGAGGTCGACACGACGCTTGCGACCAAGGACCTGCTCGTCCTGACGCGACTCGACCTGCCTGAACTCAAGATGCCGCCGTTCGTCCCCGCTACGGCGCCTGCTCTCACGGGTGATCTCTTCGCGGCCATCCGGGCTGGCGACGTGCTGCTGCACCATCCCTTCGAGTCGTTCGACCCGATCACGCACTTCATCTCGGCGGCCGCCGATGATCCCAGCGTGCTGGCCATCAAGATCACCCTGTACCGCACCACCGGTGACAGTCCCATCGTCAATGCGCTGATGCGCGCGGCCGAGAAGGGCAAGCAGGTCGCGGTCCTCATCGAGCTGAAGGCGCGCTTCGACGAGGAGCTCAACATCTACTGGGCCCGCAAGCTCGAGGACATGGGGGTGCACGTCTCGTATGGCCTCATGGGGCTCAAGACGCACGCCAAGGCCGCGCTGGTGGTGCGCCGCGAGCCCGACGGTCTGAGGCGTTACGTGCATCTGGGCACCGGCAATTACAATGCGAATACGGCCCGCCTCTACACCGACATGGGCTTCTTCACCTGTGACGAGGCGGTCGTCGAGGACCTGTCGGAACTCTTCAACCACCTGACGGGCTATTCGCATCCGCGCGACTACCGCAAGCTGGTCGTGGCCCCTGCTGACATGCGCAGCTTCCTCGTGACCCAGATCCGTCGCGAGGCGATGGCGGCCGAGCAGGGTCGGCCGGCGCACATCATCGCCAAGATGAACGCGCTCACGGACCCTTCGCTCATCCAGGAGCTGTATGCGGCCTCCCGGCAGGGGGTCCGCATCGACCTCATCATCCGGGGCATGTGCTGCCTGCGCCCCGGAATCCCGGGCGTTTCCGACACGATCCGCGTGATCAGCGTGGTGGGGCGGTTCCTCGAGCATAGCCGCATCTTCTGGTTCCACAACGGGGGCGAGCCCCGGATCTTCCTGGGGTCAGCCGACTGGCGGCCACGTAATCTCGACCGGCGCGTCGAGGTGCTTTTCCCGGTCGAGTCTCCCGCGCTGGCGCACCGGATCACGCATGAGATCCTGGCAACTCTCCTCGCGGACACCGCACAGGCTCGCGAGATGCATTCCGATGGCACCTATCGTCGCCTCACCCCACCGGACGGTCGAGCCCCGGTGGATTCCCAGGCGCATTTCCTGTTCCAGGCCCAGCCGCGGGTGACCAAGCTGATCGCGGTGGGGGACCCGCAGGCCGTGGTGGCCCTCCCCGATTCCCAGAGGCGCGAAGGGCGCCGCACCAGAACCGATTCTGACGAGGTTTCCGGATGACCGATCCCGCTCCCCTGTTTCTCCGAGCTCTCCGGCGTGAGCCGGTCGAGCGCCCTCCCGTCTGGATGATGCGACAGGCTGGCCGCTACCTCCCCGAGTTCCGGGAAGTGCGCAAGCGTCTGGCTTTCCTGGAGCTCTGCAAGACGCCCGACCAGGCCTGTGAGGTCACGCTTCAGCCCATCCGCCGGTACGGGATGGATGCGGCGATCATCTTCTCGGACATCCTGATCCCGTGCGAGCCCATGGGCATGGAAGTCGTGTTCGACGACAAGGGTCCCCATCTCCTGAATCCCGTCCGCAGCCAGGCCGACGTCGATCGCCTGATCATCCCGTCCGCTGCCGAGACCATGCCATTTCTGGGGGAGGCCCTGCGCCTCACGCGCGCAGCCCTGCCGGTGAACGTGCCGCTCATCGGGTTCTGCGGCGCCCCCTGGACCCTCGCGGCCTACATGGTCGAGGGCGGCGGAAGCAAGTCGTACGGCCAGATCAAGCGCCTGATGTACGGCGCACCCGAGGTTTACCAGGCCCTGATCGATCGCCTCGTACCCACCCTGGTGGACTACCTGCGCTTCCAGGTCGAATCGGGCGCCCAGGTCCTGCAGATCTTCGAGAGCTGGGGCGGATTTCTCTCCCCTCGCGATTTTCGGACCTTCGCGCTCGAGCCCATCCGCCAGGTCGTGGCCGGCGTGCGCAACCTCGGCGTGCCCATCATCGTCTACATGAACGGCGTGGGACGCGTTCTGGAAGATCTGGCCGATCTCGGGGCCGATGCCGTGGGCATCGACTGGCGCACGGAGATCGGCGAAGCCTTCGACCGTGTCGGAGACCGGGTTGCGCTGCAGGGAAATCTCGATCCATGCAGGCTCTATGGCCCACCCGAAACCATCCGCCAGGAAGTCCGCCGGCTTCACGCCGAGGTCGCCGGACGGCCCGGCCACATCTTCAACCTGGGACACGGCATCCTGCCGGACGTTCCGACCGACCACGCAGGGGCGTTCATCGCCGCCGTCCAGGAGCTTGCCCATGTCCACGCCTGAACAACCCACTTTCCGCGTGCCTGCGGAGATGCTCGCCCGATATGACGTCTCGGGCCCGCGCTACACCAGCTATCCCACCGCCCCCGAGTGGAAGGATGGCTTCGGTGAGGCCGAGGGACGGGCGATCGCCCTGACCAACGGCATCCGCCACGGAAACCGTCCCCTGTCGCTCTACGTCCACCTGCCCTTCTGCCAGAAGCTTTGCTACTTCTGCGGATGCAACATGCTCGTGACGCGCGATGACGAACTCGTCGAGCGCTACCTCAAGGCCGTCGAGTGGGAGGTCGAGCAGCTCGCCAGCGTCCTCGACGTCGGACGGCGTCCCGTCATGCAGATTCACTGGGGCGGTGGAACCCCGACCCACCTGTCAAGCGACCAGCTCCGCCGCCTCTTCGAGGCCCTCACGCGCAAGTTCAAGGTCGCCGACGGCGCCGAGATCTCGCTCGAGGTCCATCCGGCCGTCACGACCTTCGAGCAGCTCTCCACGCTACGCGAGCTCGGATTCAACCGCCTCAGCCTGGGCATTCAGGACTTCGATCCCGAGGTCCAGCAGGCCGTGAACCGGCCGCAGACTTTCGAGGTGACGCGCGACCTCATCGTCGAGGCCCGTCGCCTGGG
>JBEIFE010000251.1:0-3696 GCA_040382575.1 Candidatus Sericytochromatia bacterium | reverse complement strand
GCTTCCGTCGGCCAGGCCCACGGGTCCTCCAGGCCGCCGTCGTCGTCGGGCAGATCCGTGACGGGGCGGTCCTCGTAGGGAGTGAGGGAAGCGCCACAAGAAACCGGTCCGCCCAGGATCGCGGTCAGCGCGAACAGAGCGACGGCGATGTGACGGAAACGACCTCTGTGCGCGATCAGGTCTGACATGGTTCATTTATCGTTAAGATTCGGGAAAACTTGTCAGATTTCGCCGATCCAGAAGCGCTCGGATCGGGTCTCGCATAGATGCCTGACGTGGTCGTGATCCGGACCGAGACGTTTCGCGATCCGGGTACCGCGCCGGAACCAGCGGTCAGCCTCACCCGGATGGCCCAAGACGCGGGCCAGGCGTGCGCGGTACCAGGCACCCAGCGCCCGGCGATTGGGCCATTTTTCGATGCAGCGGGCCAGCAAGGCCACGGCTTGAGACCCGGGTTCCACGATGTTTTGCCTGTCCGATGCGATGAGGCCCATCCCCACCTCGGCAAGGGCCACGTAGGACGAGATCTCGAAGCGGCCCAATCTCGTATCCAGGCAAGCGGGAAGCAAGTGCTCGAAGGCGGCGGATGCGTCCTCGACTCGACCTTCCAGCCACTTGCATCGCATCTCCTGGGCCTGCAGATCGACCTGGAAACTCGGGTCCTGGGTGCTTTCCAGGAGAGGGGGGGCAAGAGCGAGCAACTCCCGGGCCCGATCGAGGTCTCGCCGTTCGATGGCAAGATGCACCAGCGTGATCAGGGCCTCGAAGGTGGTCTGGAGGTCCTCGACCTCTGCGGCACCGGTTCTTGCCCTGTCGAGAACCTTCTCGGCCTCCTGGATATCCCCTTGACGTGACGCGGCCAGACCGGTTCCCAGGTCAGCTCGACAGGCGAACCGTGGAAGCCTGAGACGGAGGGCCACGTCGCGCGCATGCTGGAAATGCGCGATGGCGAGCGAGTAGCGATCGAGATTGCCGTGGACATGGGCAATCATGAATCGCGCCTCGCAGGTCTCGGGAGATTCGGGAAGTCCCGTCAGCTCCTGGTTGGCCCATCGCAGGTACCTGTCTGCTATCACGTGCAGGCCACGGTGCAGCAGCAGGAGCGAAAATCCGGCGTGGGCGCTGCTGCGCTCGGGCAGGTCGCCGTGCCGCTCCAGGCGCCTCAGACCGCGCGCTGCGGCCAGGAGTCGCAGGGTCTGATGTCCCAGGTGGAAATGCCCCTCGCTCAATATCCTCAGGGCCTCGTTCTGTAAGATGTCCCGGGCCGAAGCCATCCCTGGACGGACGGGAAGCAGACGTGACAGGCTGGAGATCGTCAGGCCGATCACCTCGAGGCCGAGAGCCAGTCTCTGGTGGCGTTTCGAGGTGGGTATTCGCCAGCCGAGCGCCGTCAGGACCTGTTCGGCGTGGTGGATGGCGTCCTGCAAGCGCCCCAGCTTCCGGGCTGCCCGTGCGATGCCCAGATGAGCCCGGATCCGGTCATCCAGGGGGATGGATGACCCGCCGTCGAGAATGGACCGGTAACTGGCCGTGGCATCTCGCAGGGCGTGGTAATCCTCGAACTGACGCGCTGCCGAGAAGTGGTGGGGCACGGCCCGTTCGGGTGTTCCGGCCTGCTCCCAGTGTCGGGCGATCGCCTCGTGGGTTCCACCGAGCTCATCCATCGCTTGTTCGAGGCAACGGGCTGTCGCTCGGTGGATGTCCTGTTTCTGGGCACCGAGCAGACGCGAGATGAGAACCTTCTGCACCAGACTCGACTCGAAAGCCAGCTTGCCTTCCGTCACGGCCTCGAGATGGTGCATCCCGATGAGCCGGTCGAGATCGTTCCGGAGCGCGTCCAGGTCCGGACGAGCGGGATGGATCCGCTGCAAGAGGTCGATGGAGAATTCTCGCCCCAGCAGGCTCGCTATTTTCAGATGCAGGTGCAGGCCCGGGTCGAGACGGTCCAGGGTGCTCGAGATGAGCGCTTCCAGGGTCGCCGGGACCTCCCGGGACCTGTCCTGGACCACGACATCGAGCTTTCCATCCTTCACGACCCACATGCCAAGCTCCAGCAGGGTATCGATCAGGGTGAGCGCCATGGCTGGCAGGCCCCCGCTACGGCGGTGTACGAGCTGACTCAGATGGGGGGCCACCTCGAGGGCTCCCGATCGGTTCCGGGATAGCTCGATGCAGGCCTCCTCGGAGAGGAGATCGAGTTCGACGTCCAGCCAGGGCTGTTCATGGGTGCCAAGAGCCTCCGGTAACTGGCTCTCCCGGCTGGTCAAAATGAACATCCAGGGCAGGCCGTCCGCCAGGATCTCTCGCAGCAACTCGAGCGAGGCCTCGTCCATGCACTCGATGCCCTCGAAGACGATGACCCGTTCACCGCGCTCGCTCAGGACGGTAAAGAGCCTGCGTACGAGGGCTCGCGTCCGGCGTACCCGGTCTCCTGGATCCATCGGTGGCACGAGCGTGCCGGTGGAGAATTCCCGGGGAATCCAGTCCGACAGCAGAGCCCGTTCCTCGGGTCCCATCTGGCATCTGGCCAGATCCTGCCGCAACTGCTCAAGCCCCGTCCGATCCGGGCGGTCGATGCCGTACAGCAAGTTCAGCAGCTTCTGCCAGACCTCGAAGGCCGGCATCCGGACGAACGGATCACTCGTGAGCACGGCACATCCGACCCCCTGACCCTCCACCGACTGCAGCCACGTCCGCACGAGGCTGGTCTTACCGATGCCTGCGATTCCGTTGACGTGCACGACGGCCGGATGGCCAGTGCGCCTCTGGAGATTTTCGAGCGCGCCATCCAGCTGCCGGATCTGGGCCTGCCTGCCGACCAGCGGGGGCCTGTCCGATTCCGACGATCGCAGCGTCACGGGCTCGAAGGCCTCGACGGGGTCGGCCTTGCCCTTGAGGTGGAGCGGCTCCATCTCCCGGACGTCCAGGTAACGTCCGGTGGCATCCCGGGTGGCCCGGTCGATCACCACCCTGGCTTTTTTCGAGGTCGTGAGGCGGGCGGCCAGGTTGATGGCGTCACCGATCACGGTGTATTCGCGTCGCCGGGCATTCCCGATCTCGCCGCAGAAGACGCGCCCCGTCGCGATCCCGATGTGGCAGATCCGCCCCCCATTCCGGGCCAAGGCATCGAGTGCCAGGGCCGTCTCGACGGCACGGGTTGCATCGTCCGGATGCGAGAACGGGGGCAGACCGAAGACCACCAGTGCGAGGATGCCCTTCTCGTCGACGCTGAGCTTGTTGAGGCTGCCTTCCCGGCGGTAGACCTCGACCTGGAGGAGCTGGATGAGTCGCTGGGCGTCCTCGAGCGAGGTCGAGTGGCTCAGTCCGTCCAGCTTGATGAACATGGCCGTGACCGGGCGCATGTCGGCGAGCCAGTCCGTGTCTCCGGTCGCGACCCGGTTCAGCACGGCACCCGGAACGAATCGACCGGCGAGGTCCGCAGGGAGCAATTCCACGGTTCCCGCCGGATGCGTTCCGGGATGTTCGATCCCGCTGACCAGACGGCCGCGGCCGGCCATCGCCTCGGTCCGACCATCCGGCCCGATGAGGTCTGACGCGAGGCCGTGCGCCATCACCTGACCCACCCCGGCACGAGACCCGGCGGCACCGATGACATCCAGCGGTTCACCCGTGACGAGCAACTCCCAGCGACCGAAGATGCCTCCCACCGACATCACGGATAACTCGCCCAGGGCG
>JBEIFE010000250.1:0-3703 GCA_040382575.1 Candidatus Sericytochromatia bacterium | reverse complement strand
CGGAGCTGCTTGAATGGCTCCAGAATCCGGAAACCTTTTCCAGGATGCGTCTTGATGATCTTGAATTCCTCGTCCGTCAAGGCGGCAGGCTTGTTGAGAATGGCGTCGGGAATACCGATCTTGCCGATGTCATGCAAGATCCCGGCCAGACGGATCCGCTCGCAGGCCGCCTCGTCGAGGCCCATCGCACCCGCGATGAGATGCCCGTAACCGGAGACGTTCTCGGAATGATTGGCCGTGTAACGATCTTTCGAGTCGAGGGCGAGCGCCAGGCCCTTGATCGTCTCGAGACTGGCCTCATGCACCTGACCGAACAGGGCATGGTTCTCGAGCGCGATGCCCAGCCGATGGCCGACCCGTTCGAGCATCTCGAGGTCCTCGTGGGAGAAGTCGCACCCATCGAGCCGGTTGAAGACCTGAACCGCCCCGAGCACGTTCCGGTGAGTGGCGACCGGAACGTGGGCCACGTGTCTTTCCTGGCAAAGATCGTGGCCCAGACCGATGTAGGTTTCGAAGGTCGCCTTGTTCCGGGTTTCGACCAGTCGTGCTTCCGAGAGCTCGTTGGCCAGGAGTCCGCAGGGATGGTTCTGGAGGCACCCGGTCGAGGCATAGGGACACCCGACGGCATAGGCCACATCCAGGCCCCGTGCAAAGCGTCCCCGTGCCGGCAGGAAAAAGACCACACGCTCAACCGCGAAATGCGTCTGGATGGCGTATCCGGCCTTCACGAGCAGGGTGTTCAGATCCGTTTCGAGAATGACCTCGTCCAGCTCCGTCATCAGGCGGGTCCGATGCGCCAGACGCTCCCGTTCATGCTCGCGCAGATCGCGTTCGAGGATGTGTGTCAACAGGGGTACCAGGGCCTGGAGCAGATGCTCGTCCTCTTCACTGAATTCGCGAATCCGGGACGAACCGAGCGCCAGGACTCCGAGAGCCTCGCCGCCTGACCAGAGCGGGATGAACAACAGGGCCGGAAACCGCCATGTGGAGATCTCGGCGGGCAACTCGAGTTCGGTTTCCAGTGCGTCATCCACGGCAACGGCAACCTTCTGGAGTGCGATGTACTCGAAGAAGGGAAGACGATTACGATTCGGATCCCGGAGCTCTTCCTCGCGCTTCCCGACGGAAACCAGCAAGGCCTGATCGAAGGACAGCACATCTCGAGCACACGCGAGCAGAACCTCCGAGCGCTTCTCAGGCGTCGAGGCTTGCTCGAGCTCGTGGGCCAGGAAAGCCATGTGCTTCCAGCGATTCACCCCTTGCATGACGGTCAACCTCCGCTTCCTCTGGGATCGAACGCTCGAGGAAGCGGGCCCTTGAACGAGGCCCGCGGGGAAAGTTCCAGCGGAAAGTGGGTCTGTAGTTGCTGGATATCGAGGTTCGCCCCGAGGCGACCGAAGCAATCGCGAGCCTTTCGAGCAAATTTCAGGGCGTCCTCGGGCTCGTCGTTGACCTTGAGCGCCTCGGCGAGGCGGGCCCATGAGCGCCCGAGCTCCAGAGGCTGATCGAGGGCCTGAACGGCTTCCACGGCCTGGAAAGCCCGATCGACAGCCATATCGAGACGCCCCTCGCGCTGGAGAATCTCGCTCTCTATCCTGGGCGCGATGGCCAGCGTGGCCCCGTCCTTCTGTTCCCGGGCGAAGTCGACGGCCTGCCGCAGATACTGGCGGGCACGCGCGAGATCGCCAGTCGCCAGAACCGTACGGGCCAGTGTCCGATGGACCTCGGGGAACAGACCTTCCGCCTTTTCACGGACGAAAACCTCGAGCGCCTTGTCCATGTACTCGAGTGCCTGGACATGGTGGCCCCGGAGCAAAGCCACCTCACCCAGATTGAAAATGGCAATACCTTCGCCGACCCGATCATCGATGTGCCTGCGCACATGTTGATTGCGGATGAAGAGTTGCTCGCATTCTTCGAGCTTGCCTCGCACCATCATCTGCACCCCCAGGTTCACGCTGACGAGCGAGATGTAATACGGATCACCGAGTCGCTCGTAGGCCTTGAGACTGAGACGATAATACGCGTCGGCCTGGTCGACTTCCCCACGGTCCATGGAAATGTTGGCCAGATTGCTGTAAGAGGCGGCCCATCCCCCCACGTCGCGACAGCGTTCGCGCAGGGCCAGGGCTTCACGGGTCTCATGGAGCGCGCGGTCAAGATCTCCGGTTCGCCAGAACGCGAGACCGAGGCAAGACTTCACGAAGGCAAGATCGCGTCCTTCCGAAAGCCGTTCGAGGGCCTCCAACCCGGTCTGGACAGCCGCGCCGTGATCCGAACGCCGGTAGTGGAGGAAGGTCATCCGGGAAATCAGTGGACCGATACGATCGGGGGCGGCTGACCGCGCGAGCGCAATCGCTCGTTCGAGCTGGACTCGCGCGCCCTCGAGGTCGCCGGAGCGATCGGAAAGGCGCGATTCAAGTTCGAAAAACGCGATGTGGTCGCCATCCTCGAGGAGTGTGACCTGGGCACGCGTGAGAAGTTCTCTCGCGCGATCGAGATGGCCAAGCGAGATCTCGACGTCCGCCAGCGCCAGCACGAGTGACGCGGAAGAGGGGAGTGCCCCCAGGGCGAGTGAATCTCTCAGAAAACATGCCTGCTCCAGACAGGCCCGGGCCGCCAGATCGTCGGAATGTGAACGCGCATGGCGTGCCGCAGCAGTGATCAGGGCAACCCCGCTTTCAGGGGGGGTCTCGATCCCGAGCCACGGGAACAAGCCGAGAGCCAGACGATCCGCTCGTGACGGATCCAGACTTTCTCGCTCCAGGTGCCAGACCTGAACCAGCTCATCGAGCAAACCGGGCGCGAAATGCTCGAGTACCGCTTGCCGCAACGACGATGACAACCAGAAGGTCGAGGTCTGACCGTCTGGAGCCATCAGACCGACCAGAGAGGGATCATGGGCACACGCCTCGCGTACCGCATCTGAGATACCCTGCCCAAGCAAGATCCGACGCGGAAACTCGAGCAAGAGACGCTGGAAACGCGCGAGTGATACACCATCCAGGCTCGCCAGACGGGTTTGAAGGGCCTCGATGGCAGCCTGCGCCGGGTTCAGGCCGAGTTCGATGCAGGTTCCCGACCAGTTCACGAACGGCGTCGGATCCGATGCGAGGGCAAGGCCCGCCGCCAGAACACCGGGAATTCCTCGCGCGACCGACAGCACCAGTTCGGAAGCGACCTCGGGAGACCTCTCGAGCCCACGGTCCTCGAGCCATTTCAGGGCCAGAGAGGCATCGTTTTGACCGAGAGGAGTCAGCCCGACAACCCGCGAAACATGGTGCCACCTGGAAAGGATGGCTGGCGTCTCGTTTCCAGTGACGGTCACGACCAGCATCAGATGCAGATGGTCATCTATCTCGCTGGCCAGGTCGAGCAACAGCCTGAGGCCATCGAGCGAGGCCGGATCGATGTGCTGGAGGTCGTCAATCAGCAGGACGACCGGCACTTCCATGGCTGCCTGAAGGATGGCGGATACGACCGCGTGATGTGCCGAACGGACACGCTGAGATACCGTCATGTTCACGAGTTCCGGATCATGAGGCTCTTCGCCCAGCGCAAAACCGATCTGCTCTCGGATCAAGTCTCCCGACTGGAAGGTTGGCCCCTTGACCAGTTCATCCAGCTGGACGGCCACCGAAAGCGTACGGTCAATCGATCCGCTGCTCAACCAGGAATGGAGAAGACCTGACCAGAGGCTGTT
>JBEIFE010000249.1:0-3723 GCA_040382575.1 Candidatus Sericytochromatia bacterium | reverse complement strand
CCGGGGGGCGCAAATCGGACCTGCGAACCGTTGCAAGCCAGACCGACAGCCACACCAGACTCGGCAGCAAGAAAGGGATTCGTGACCCGAGCCCGCACCTGCCCGTCAAGGTGAATCACCAGGCCGGCTGTTCGAAGGTCCACGTCACACGTGAGGGTCGAGGCCTGCCCCGCGACGCGTGGAGGGTGAATCGGCTCGCTCCACAGGCGCTGCGAGGCCGGCCAGGTCTGCCCCGGGCTCTGCCCATCGCAGATCCACGCCTCGAGTAGTCCAGGCGCCAGCGAGACGATGACCCAGTGTCGCGAATCGCGCATGTAGGGGATGGAGGCAAAAACCCCCGTGTCACGCACGGGATCGACACCGCGAGCCCGGGCGACCCACCCCGAGACCTCGTAGCGATAAGCCAACGGCAAGGTCATTTGCAGGCGCCTCAAGCTGAGGCGTGTGGCCGGAAAAAAAGCCCCCTGGTGCAGGGCACCATCCTGGACCACCCACTGTCCAGGGTCGAAACCCGCCTGGTCCGCTGCCGGGTTCGTGAAGGCCGGCCCCCAGGCATCCTGGGATACTCGCTGGGCCTGGAGCCCAGCCGACGAGGGCCCGCGGGGAACATCACCCGGCTCACCGACCCACTCCTGGAGCGGAGGGGGGGGGGCGGGTCTTCCGGGGGCCTTTTCACCCGGAGGGGGCGCGGACTGGGAATCGCACGCCGCCAGGGCGACGAGACCGAGCCCCATCCCGATGAGCGGCGACAGGGACGCACGCATGGCATCTCGCTTTCCGGCGCATCAGCGCCGATGGACCAGCCGCAGATCGTCGAACCGGACGAAGTTTCCATTGGAAGCAAGGGCGACCCAGTGAGGGCGGTCATCGAGAGCAGGCACATCGACCGCACCCACCGCGCGTCCATCCAGCCGGAGCGACACACGCCGTCCATCGAGATCGACGTCAGCCCCCCACCGGATGCTGGCCGTTGCATCCAGCGGAGAATCGAGCCATCTCGACCACAGCTTGCCCGTTTCCGGCCAGGCCGCGCCCGCCGGACTGAGACCATCCACCCACCAGCAAGCAAGTTCCTGACGAGCCGCGACCAGCATCAGGTAATGCGTGGGATCCCGGTAATAGGGCATACAGGCCAGGATGCCGGTCGGGAAACCGTGAACGGCAGCGGACTCGACTTCACGAGTGGCACGGCAGGTCACATCCAGGCCATACTGCCGCCCAGCACGGCCATCATCCGTACCGAAGGCCTTGCCCCGATAACGGAGATGACTGGCCAGATTGTCTTGACGCCCCTCGACCTGATCCAGGGCGCCACCCTGGATCAACCACTTTCCCGCGGCAAATCCAGGAAGTTCACCCTGAACAGGATTGTCGAAGGGAAACGCTGAACCTGAAAAGTCCAGTAACGTGACAGCC
This sequence comes from Candidatus Sericytochromatia bacterium, assembly GCA_040382575.1. Taxonomy (GTDB): domain Bacteria; phylum Cyanobacteriota; class Sericytochromatia; order S15B-MN24; family UBA4093; genus JAYKJE01. The sequence continues at coordinate 2,307 of JBEIFE010000249.1, read as the reverse complement.
CCCTCCGGTGGCACGGCGCCTCCCATGAACTGACAGGCCGACGACGCAATCGAGAGCAGCCCAGCCCAGAACAGATGCCAGCGCACATCGCCCTCCTTCCGCCCTGCCACGAGGGTAGGTGATGGAGCGGTGTGACGAGAGGACCGGTATGCACCAGGGAATCCGTAGGGGACGACGATGGTCGTGCGCAAAAAGAACACCCCCGCACACCGGTTGGTGGGCGGGGGCGTTCGGGAAGCTCGGGATCAGACGAGAGCGAGTTCTCGTTTGAGCTGGATGGGCACGTGCTCGCGCTGGATGGGAAATCTCAACCCGCGCTGGACGACGGTGCAATGGATGTCGGTATCGTCAGACCCGAAGGTCTGGCGGAAGTCCTCGACGACCATGTCCGTATCGAACGGCAAACAGCTGAACACATCAACGAATGCAATCCCGACCACTCCCGGCGCATCTTCACAATGCATCCAAGGATAGGTATGAATCGAGGCGTGACTGGTCGTGAGGCCGACGATACCCGTCACCCCGCTTTCAAGCGGATTGACGTTGACAAAGTCATGACAGTATGGGGGAAACAGGACGTCCATACCGAGCTTGACCGGAAGCTCTTTCAGCCAGTTGTAAACCAGGCTGAAGTCTGCGAGTTTCTCCGGATCGCATCCATAGGCGTCAATCGTCAGGTGGGGGCCATAGACCCCGCGAGCAACGCTTTCCAATTCAAGCAGCCCTCCTAGTGCATGCCGTGCTTCTCTGCCGCTCGAGAAGCATCGGTCCCCGAGACACTCCCCTGGAAGGGGCGCGGCGATGGACGTGAGACTGGCGTGAACCCTGCCTCGCGTCCACTTCCCGTTTCTGAATGAGACGGAAACCTCATTGAATCAAGCGGAATGACGTGTGTCAACTAGGTACGCTCGAAAAGCGAGAGAGACCTGAAATTTTCGCGGTGAAAACCGGGTCAAGTGGCCCTGGCAGGATGCTCTGCTTGCGCACGTCGCAACTCTCGCAAGTTGTATTGATTCAGAACGAGTTGAGCCAGCTGTGCTGCCAGTTCGATGTGGCCCGCGCGGACGAGGCGTTCGAGGTGAGGGGCCACGACATGTTCATCGACACGCCCCCCCAGAGTCACCAGCGCATTCAGAAGTCGATGCACGGGCGTGTCCTGCGTCATCAGGCGAACATCGAGTGTCGGGTGCTTCGCAAGGAATCGAGCGGCCATCCGGCCCCTCTCTTCTTCGATACGGCGCAACCTCGGCAAGGACTCGACCGAGAACGGGGGCTGGATGTGAAATCCGAAGGCGTCACGGGCACGTCGCATCCGATAGCCGATCTGCTTCAAACGGATCCCCATCTCGAGATCTTCCCAGCCGTATTCAACGAAACCGGTATCGAAACCCCCGAGCGACGACAGGGCCTCACGCCGCACACTGACGTTCTTCGTATCAAAGAATGCCCGGCTCGGATCGAATGATGGAACCCTGCCCCAATCGATGGCCTGGACCTCGGGCACGTTACGTGTGAACCCCTGAGCGAAGACGAGCTCGCCCCGGGGCGAAGCGTGCACGGCCCGATGACCGGCGACGAACCCGGGAACGACGAGAACATCTGAATCGACATAACACAGGATGTCACCGCGAGCCTCGCGGATCCCCGTGTTACGAGCGACAGCACGGCCTGAATTGGCCTGTCTGACCACCCGCAGTACTGGATGTTTCTCCGAAAGCTCCAGGAGCATCTCGGGAGTATCGTCAGTGGAGCCGTCATCAATGACGAGAACCTCGTCAGGTGTGACGGTCTGGTGGTCCAGAAGCCTCAGGAGACACTGCTCGAGCAGGATGGCCCGATTGTAGGTGGTAACGACGACGGAAAGGGTCGAAGCAATCATCGTGCGCGTACTCCCGCTGTTTGACACCGTCATCGGAGACGGTGTAATCTGACTTTAACACGCGGCTGACCCCATCTTATACCCGGCGGTCAGCCGTCTTGTGCGGCCTTAGTTCAGTTGGTAGAACGGCGGTCTCCAAAACCGCATGTCGTGGGTTCGAGTCCTACAGGCCGCGCCTCGATCGTGAAGGCGATTGGACGGTCCATGTCCGTGGTGGAATCTCTGCGATTCCAGGCGGAGATGGGCCGTCAGGTTTGAGGCGTGCTGACCTTGACCCAACGGAAGGATGACGTGGTGACGGACACGAGTCGCCCACCAATCGAAACTGCCGGTGAGACAGCCCCGGAAGAGCTCGACAACTCGCTCTCTCTCAAGGGTGGTGGGATTTCACTGGGCCAGCTCGGCTGGGCATCGGGAACCGCCAAGTT
>JBEIFE010000248.1:0-3745 GCA_040382575.1 Candidatus Sericytochromatia bacterium | reverse complement strand
TCTCGATCGCATCGTCTGGCATCCACGCCTGCCGCGAGATCCGCGGCACAATTCGAAGGTCGAGCTCGGCCGCCTGCGTGCGTGGCTCGCCGGGAGGGCTCTTTGAACGGTGACGTGACGCTTCCCATCTGGCCGCTGCGCTTCAAGGCGTATCTCGACGAGCGATTCAAACCCGTCTCGACCCTGTTGACCACTCTGATGATGGTCGCCGCACATGGACTGGCTGCTCTTGAGGTGGCTGGCGTCGCACCCGCTCCGACGATGCTCGGGAAGCTCTTCATCGTGACGCTCGTACTCATCCTGATGTTCTTCCATCTGCGGGTCTTCGACGAGCACAAGGACTTCGCCATCGACCGCGACGCCTATCCGCACCGGGTCCTGTCCCGGGGCTGGGTGACGCTCGAGCAGAGGGGCAGGGTCGATCCCCTCGAGTGGCTCCACGACGACCCATGCCAGGTCGTCGAACGCGACCAGACAGGCCTCCCGCACCCCATCGAACTCGCGGAACCGGCCTTCGACGGGGAACGGGAACAGCGGCCCCCTGCGCGTGTGCACGATGGCACTCAGTCGTCCGGTGAGATGGAGCAGTCCGCGGGCATCGAGATACCCCGTGTCACCGGTGCGATGCCAGACCCGTTCTCCGGGTTCACGGATCTTGTTGGCCGCGAAGACCTCGGGGTCGTCGGCAAGATCGATGCTGACGTGGGGCCCCGCCACGATGATCTCGCCTCGTTCACCCTGAGGAAGCTCCAGGGCAGACCATCCATCCGCATCGAGCGTGATGGATCCAGGATGGCAACGGATGATCTTCAAAGAGAGTTCGGGATGGATGGTCCCGACGCACGCCCCGGCTGCCGGCTCGAGTTCGCGCGCTTCCTCGGCAGTCAGGACCGCGATGGGCTCGACCTCGGTGGACCCGTACGCCGCCGCAGCCATGCCACCCGGGGGCATCCGATCCTGGATCCGGCGGAGCAGCGCCGGGGAGACGAACGCGCCCCCCACGAAGGCGAGCCGCAGCGGCCAGCGCTCCCCGGTAGCCTCCAGGTGATCGAGCAGGCACTCGAAGAGGGCAGGAGGTCCCGTGAGAACCGTGACGCCTCCCTCGCGCATCTGGTCGAGGAGCACGATGGGGTCCGCCTCGGCGATGCGCCCCGGCGGGAAGGCTGGAATCACGGCCCCACGCCCGTGACAGAGCGGATCGAAGAGCATGACCGGCCAGGGCGCCATCTGGACGTCATCGGGACGCAGGGCCTTGCGGGCATCGATGTGCGCGAGCATCTCGATGACGTACCCGTGGGTCCGGCAGACGGGTTTGGGACGGCCCGTGCTTCCCGTGGTGTAGGCGATCGAGGCCACGGCATCCGATGTGACGGGGGCGATCGCCGGATCGGGCGACGTGGTCGCGAGCAGGCGGCGAAACGGCCGGCCCCAGAACCCCGGACCGACCCGGACGTGGTGACGGATCCGCCGGAAGGCCGGGCTGACGAGCCGGAGCAGGTGGGCTCTCGGCACGCCGAAGAAGACATCGGGCTTCGCCAGGGCACAGGCGGCATCGAGATGCTCGCGTCCCGACCACGGATCGAGAAACACGCACGACGCCCCGACCTGGGTCGCGCCCATGACGATCGCATAGAAGGCGATGGACATCGGAACGAGGACGACGACCCTGCCACCTGGCCCGATTCCGCGAGCTCGCAACCAGGCGGCCACCCGGTTGGCCTGATCTTCGAGCTCGGCGAAGGTCACGCAGACGGTTCGCCCACCGGCTCCCTCGCGAGCCGAAAGCGCCAGGCGCCCGGGATCCCTTCCAGGACCGCGCAGCGTGAAGTGGGCCAGGTTGCGCTCAATCGAAGGTGCAGCCATATAGCACGTAGGTTCGCATCGAGCGTGCGACGCGGCCGCTCATACGATTCGAGGCGTTGTCATCCTTCATGAGGGCGTGGATCGCCTGTCCGAGTCCCCGCTTCAGGAGCTCGCGATGGAACTGGAAGGTGAGCCCCATGCCCAGCCGCGTGCCCCGATGCGCGGGAATGACCCCGACGGTCTTGAGGACGCCCACGCGGTCATGCAGGTAGCCGGTGCAGAAACCCACGAGGGTGCCATCCGGCTCGAAGGCCCCCAGGTGGATGGGGCTCCCCGAGGCTGCCGAGGCCAGCAGGGCAGCGAACTCGGCCGGCCCGATGGGAGAAAAGTGGGCGTTGCGCGAGAAAGTCTCGAGGACCATCCGGTAGATGGTCGGCAAAAGGGGTGGCAGCTCCGACGCTTCAAGTGCCCGGATCGTCACGGTGGACCCCCGTCGCAGCCATCTCTCGACGAGATCCATCCACCACCAGGGTGGGTTGCGCTTCTCGAGATACCGGCTGACGAAGCGATCCGTGATGACGAGGCCCATGGCCAGGTAGTCCTGCTGACGCTCTCGAGGCTCCACCGTCTCGCCGGGGAACGGAAAGTCGACGGGGCCCCAGTCCTGGTCCATGACCCTGTAAGGCAGCCAGGTATTGAGGAAGAGGGGACCCAGCACTCGTTTCACGCCACGCTCGAGCGCCCAGGAACGGGTCGCGTCCATGAGGCGCGTCAGGATCGCTCCACGCTCATCGCTCTCGCAGCCAATTGCCACACGGAGACTCGAAAACGCCACGAAGGGAGCATCCTGCACACCCGGATCGTGTGAGACGAGCCAGCCAGCACGATCCCCGACGAGGATCACGGCCGCGACGCCTCGGCAGAGAAAGGGCCCCGCAGGTTCCAGCCAGGTCTCGACGAGCTCGCGTGACAGGTGAAGCGGGAACCCCTCGATCGCCCAGAGACGCTCGAGCGCCCCGGTCGAGACCGGTAAGACCTGCACTTCGAGCATCGAAACGGCGTTCAAGACCTATCCCGGAAACGTGGAGGGGTGAAGCGGTGTCATGTTCGCACGCTCACCAGGACGGGGCAAGATGGAAGAATGGCTGGAAAGGGTGAAATGACGGGCTTGTTGGTCACTGGCGGGGAATTGCGCTAGGCTGATTGCCATGAATTCGCTCGAACGCTGGGCACGCATGTCGGTTCGCCACCACCGTCTCATCCTGGTCTTCTGGATGACGGTGTTCCTGGTCGCCGGTGCTGGTGCAGGGCGACTCCAGGGACGCCTTCAACCGGGTACAGGGGAGCTTCAAGGGTGCCCCAGTGACCGGACGGCCCGGCTGGCAGGGGAGAAATTTTCCAATCCATACCATCAGGTGCAGGTCGTCGTGGTCGATGGCCAGGTCGATGCCAGCGGAACCCGGGCCATGATCGCCCAGCTGGCCTCGACTCTCCGCGCCCTGCCGCTGGTCCGGGAAGTGATGCTTCCGGATACCCCCGGGGTGCCTCCTGGACTGGTTTCTCGCGACCGGAAGCGGCAGGTGCTGGTCGTCGGTCTGGGCACCCTCTCGAAGCGTGCAGCGGAACGCTCCGTCGAGACGATCCGGTCGGCGATCGCCCCGCTGGTCCAGGAGGCGCGTCGGAGCGATCCGCCGATCGACATCCTGGTCACGGGGCAGCATGCCCTGACGGTCGACCTCGATGCGTTCAGCACCGCCGATTCGAGTGCCGCCGAGAACCGCGCTTTTCCGCTGACAGCCCTCTTCCTGGCCCTGGCCTTCGGGACACTCACGGCCATGCTGACCCCCCTGATGATGGGAGTGGTCGCGATCGTCCTGGCCTCGGCGGCGCTGTGGGGCCTGTCGCATCTCCTGGATATCACGGTCTTCGCACAGAGCGTCGG
>JBEIFE010000247.1:0-3750 GCA_040382575.1 Candidatus Sericytochromatia bacterium | reverse complement strand
CGTCGAGCGGACGAGGAACCTCGAGACGCACTTGGTCGCGCCACCAGGAACAGGCGAGGGCCTTGAGCCGGGGGCGCTTGGATTCCGGTCGGGTCATGCAGATCCTCCCCATCACCCGGATGATGACGGGTAGAGGCGAGAACGGTCCTCGTCAGGGCCGACGAAGCTCCCGGGCACGCGGTCCTTGCGCTAGAATGGAGTGTTTCCCGGCATCCTCAGAGGGGCCATGTCCGAGACACCGGACTACTACCAGATCCTCCAGGTGCATCCCGAAGCGGATCCCCTGGTCATCAAGAAGGCCTACCGGACGCTCATGGTCGCCGGTGGGCATCCTGACCATGGCGGCCAGGACGTGCGGGCGAGACGCCTCACGGAAGCCTACGAGATCCTGACCAGCCCCGAGAAGCGCCGCGCCTATGACCGCGAGCGCCGGAGGACCGGCCGGGCCGAGGCGAACGTCCAGGTCATCTCGCTCTGCCCCCACTGCGGGGTCCAGAACCGCATCTCCAGCCGGACCAAGCTCCTGGTCGCGAAGTGCGGCGAGTGCGGGCGCCCCCTGGGCCGGGTCAAGCTCCCCCCGACCCCGTTCCAGAGGCGGATCCGGGCCTTCAGTCTCCTGATCGGCTCCGTCCTGCTGCTGTTCGCCCTCGGATGGGGGGGGGCCCTGGGCTGGAAGGCCTTCCGGGATCCGCTCCGGCTCGCCACGACCCTCGAACGCCAGAATCGCCTGATCGAGGCGATCGCCCTGCTACGTGCGACCGTCGAGAAAGAACCCGATTCCGTCGAGGCCTGGACGTTGCTGGCCCGTGACTTGACATGGCAGCACCGGGACCGCGAGGCGGCCGAGGCCTGCGAGCGGCTCGTCAACCTGGCGCCCGGCCGGGCCTCGGCCTGGCTCGCCCTGGGACGGACGCGCACGCGCTCCGGCGAGTGGTCGCTGGCCGGAACCGCACTCGAGCAGGCCCGCAAACTGGCGCCCTCGGACCCCGAGGTCCTCATGGCCCTCGCCGAGGTGCATCAGCGCACCGACCGGGCTCCGGAAGCCGTGAAGGTGCTGCAATCCGCGGCCCGGATGGCCTCGCGGGACGGCGAGGTCTGGATCCGCCTCGGGCGCGCGCTGGTGGCCACACGTGACCTGGCCTCGGCGATCGCCGCCTATCGCCAGGGTCTCGCGGTGGATCCCCTGCGAGCCGACGGATGGCGCGACCTGGCTCACATCCACCGCGATCGCCAGGAGAATGCCCTTTACCAGCAGGCCCTCGAGAAGGCCCTCCGCCTCGACCCGCAGGATCCGCGCAACCACCTCGAACTGGCCGAGGTTTATCGCGTCACGGGTCACCCGGGACTGGCCATCCGCGCCTACCGCACCGTCCTCTCGCTTGCTCCCGGCGATCCGGCACTCACCGACCGGGTCCGCCGCGCCCTCACCGAACTCGGAGGCTGACGCCTTGCAGGACCTCGTCTCGTTTGCCCGGCATCTCGTCACGGGTGACCATGCCCCCGTCGGGGGACGTATCCGAACGCTGGGAACCGTCTGTCCCCAGGCTGCCCCGCTGCTGCTTCCCTCTCTCGAGGCCCCGGGCTGGCTCGTGGTGGCACCCACGGCCGACGTGGCGCGGCGTCTGGTCGCGGATCTGGCCGTCTTCGGCACGGAAGCCAGGTACTTTCCGGCTCTGGAATCCGGGCCTTACGAGGGCGTATCGCCCGCGAGCGAGCTCGTGGAGGCCCGCCTCGCCGTTCTGGGGGCACTCGCCGCCGGCGAACCCGTCCGGATCGTCACGACGGCCCGCGCGCTGGCCTGGCGCCTGCCCCGGCCCGAGACCCTGCGCGAGGCCCGGGTCCGTCTCGCCCCGGGTCAGGTCGTTCCCCCGCAGGAAGTCACGGCTCGACTGGTCATGCTAGGCTTCCGGCCGGCGACGGCCGTGACGGAGCGTGGCGAGTTCAGCCGCCGCGGCGGCATCCTCGACGTCTTCCCACCCCAGCTGGATTCACCGGCCCGCCTCGAGTGGTTCGGGGACGAGATCGACCGCATCCAGGCCTATGACCTCGGCAGCCAGCGCGCGACCGGGGACCTCGTGGGGCTCGACCTGTGGCCCACGCGCGAGCTCGTCCTGCCTCTGGAGCGGTGGAGCGAGGTCCAGAGCGCGATCCAGCAGGCCGGAAACAAGCGCTTCCAGCAGCTGATGGGCGGCAAGAAGCCCACGGAGGCGGCCCGGCTGGCCAAGAAGCTCCAGTTCACGCTCGAGCAGTTCGCCCAGTTCAAGACCTTCGAGGGCTGCGAGGCCTATGCACCTTTCATGGGCGCCGACGCGACCCTTTTCGACTACCTGCCCACCTCGCACCCCGTCGTCTGGCTCGACCGCAAGGCGCTCTGGACGGGCATGACGAGCTGGATCGCCGGACTCCAGAAGAAGGCCGATGCCACCTATGCGAACGGGGAGCTGCCCCCGCTGCCGCATGCCCTGCACGCGGGCGCCGAAGAACTCGAGCGCCAGCTGAAGGCCTTCGCCCAGCTCGACTGGGCCAGCGGCGAGCCGGGGACGGGACTCGGGGCGGGATTTGCCGCAGCCCCCGGGTTCGGCAACCAGATGGAGGCGCTCGCCCGGGAACTCGAGACCCAGATCAAGGCCGATAGGCGGATCGTCGTGGCCTCGGCGCAGCCGCAGCGCGTCGTGGCGCTGCTCGACGAGCACGGGATCCGGGCCAGCTATGGAGGCCACCTGCCCCGGCCGGACTTCCCGCTGGGGGGCATCTGGGTCGTGCGTGAGAGCCTCAACCAGGGCCTGCGATGGGACGACGGTCGCCTGTGGATCCTCTCGGACGCGGAACTCTTCGGCTGGCAGAAACGCCCCGGTGCCCGCGCGCCGAAGCGCACACCGTATGCCGGACCGTCGATCGCGCAGCTGCAGGAGCTTCATGTCGATGACTACGTCGTGCATGCCAAGCACGGCATCGGGCAGTTCAAGGGGCTCACCCGGCTCGAGGTCAACGGCCAGGAGCGGGAGTACCTGATCATCCAGTACCAGGGCGACGACCGGCTATACGTGCCGGCCGAGCAGCTCACGACGCTGCACCGTTACCGGGGCTCGCATGACCACAAGCCGCGCGTCCACAAGATGGGCGGCGCCGAATGGGAGAACGTCAAGAAGCGCGTCCGCAAGAGCGTCCAGGACCTGGCCGAGGATCTGCTCAAGCTCTACGCCACGCGGGCGTCGCGCTCGGGCTTCGCCTATCCCCCCGACAGCCCATGGCAGACCGAGATGGAGGAGGCGTTTCCGTACACCGAGACGCCCGACCAGCTGCGGGCGATCGCCGAGGCCAAGGCCGACCTCGAGCGCGACAAGCCCATGGACCGGCTGGTTTGCGGGGACGTCGGCTTCGGCAAGACCGAGGTCGCGCTGCGCACCATCTTCAAGGCCGCGATGGCAGGCAAGCAGGTCGCCTTGCTGGCGCCGACGACGCTGCTCGCGCACCAGCACTTTCAGACCCTGCGCGAGCGCTTCGCCCCGTACCCCGTCCGCATGCGCCTGCTGAGCCGCTTCAAGGGAGCCAAGGAGCAGAAGGAGACCGTCCGCGGCCTCACGACGGGCGAGGTGGACATCGTGGTGGGCACGCACCGCGTGCTCTCGCAGGACATCGCATTCAAGGACCTGGGCCTGCTCGTGATAGACGAGGAGCATCGCTTCGGCGTGGCGCACAAGGAGCGCCTCAAGCACATCAAGGCGAGCGTGGACGTCCTGACCATGAGCG
>JBEIFE010000246.1:0-3771 GCA_040382575.1 Candidatus Sericytochromatia bacterium | reverse complement strand
GCCTCGTTCGTCGTGCGGGTCCACGCGCGAACCCAGGTCCGTCCGGAGGTGGACTGACATGCCGGAACGACCGACGATCCTGAAGGGGCTGCTGCTCCTGACTCTGATGGCTTGCGTGCCGCCGGTGACCTTCCGGCAGACCGATGAAGCGCGTCCAGGCACGATTCCCGGGGGGGGCACGATGCCGGCAGGAACCCTCTATTCCGGGTGGCCGGATGGCCTGGTCAACGGGACCATTTCCGGCCCCGTCGAAGGCCCTGCCCGGGAATGGGTCCAGGACCGAGTTCCCTCGCGGGAGAAGGCCGTCGTCACGTGGGAGGTGACGTGGCCGCGCCCGGTATCGCGCTCGGTCCAGATGTTCCTCACCGGCATCGTGTCGCTCGAGTTCGCGATCGACGATGCTTCGGGTTCCGTGGTGGCCTCCGGTTCCATCGTCCGGGGTGACATGACGCAGGCGACGGCCAGTTGCACCCTCGAGATCGAGCCCGGTGAGGGCTACATTGCGCGCTGCGAGGCCTTCGATCAGGCACCCGGGAGCGATGGGCGCCAGCGGATCGCCTCGGCCTCGAGCCAGTCGTTCCCGGCCCGGCCGGGGCGTGTCCAGCCCATCGCGCTGAGGCTCGTACCTGACCATCCGCCGGATATCCAGGATTTCGTCACTTCCGTGATGGGCACGGACGGTGCGGCGATCGCCGCACCCGGCGATGAGGTGACCCTCGCCGTGGGCACATCCACGCCCTCGGATCCCGTCGTGTGGTTCCCGGCCCGGAGCACTGCCGGCTATCCTGGAATCCGGTCTATCGAGGGCGTCCCCATGATTCCGGCCACACCGTCAGCCGTGATACCCGGCATGGTTCGTTTCCCCGTTCCGGCCGGTGCGGCTTCCGGCGTCCCCTGGTACGAGACTCGCCTCGGCGCTCGGCGGTTCCCGGGCCCCCTGTGGATACCCGCGCTCACGATCACCACGCCCACGGAGTTCTTCGATGCGCTTGTCAACCAGAACCTGTTCCTGGTGCTGGACGTACGGTCGATTCCGCCGGAGGCGACCATCGATGCGCCGGCCTACCGCGTCGTGACCGGGCACATCGATTACGTCGCGGCGGCCGGCGCCCCGCTCGCGACCCTCGGGGCAACACCCTCGGCCCGCCTCGGCTGGAAGCTGGTGCAGGATACGGTGGGCACTCTGACCGCGAGCGGGGACCTGGAGGTCGTCGTCGGGGCCCGGCCACTCGCAGCAGGGGTCAGCCAGAGGCTGGCCGAGCTGGAGGCCTCGCTCGCCGGGGCACGCAGTCCGAAGCTGCGCCTGGGATTCGTGAAGCCCTGCGACTACGTGCCCTGCGACTGACGCGTCAGGCCTGCGCCCGGGCGATCGCCGCGGCGATCATCGCTTCGGCCGTGGCGGGATCACGCCAGCGGCTCTGCGCATCCTCGGAGAGTGACTCGATCGGGTCATAGTACAGGAAGACCTGCCCCGGCTTGACGCTCGGGGCGGTGTAGGCCGCGATGCCGGTATCCCGATCGTAGAACTCGAACGAGTGGATGTCGCGCTTGCCGCCACCGCCCGGGGCATCGCAGATGAAGGTCGGGGTGTTGAACCCGGCCGTCGTCCCGCGCAGGATCTTCTCGAGGTCCATGCCCGTCTGCAGGGTGGTCCGGAGATCCTCCACGCCCTTCACCATGTCATGCATGTAGACGTAGTAAGGATGCACATTGAGATACGCCAGGCGCTTGAGCAGCAGGTGCATCGTGGCCGGATCGTCGTTCACGCCGCGCTGGAGGACCGTCTGGTTCCGGATGAAGACGCCGGCCTTGAACAGCCGGAGCATGGCCTGCTCGGTGATCCAGGTGATCTCGTTGGGGTGGTTGAAGTGGGTGTGGAGCATGATGTCCTTACCCATTTCCCGCCCCTTCGTGACGATGTCCACGAGGGCCTGAAACCAGTCGTGATCCGTCAGGATCTTCATGGGCAGGACGGCCGGACCCTTGGTGGCGAAGCGCATGCGGCGCACGTTGGGCATGTCGAGCAGGGTCTCTCCGATCAGGCGGAGGTTCTTGGCCGAGAGCTGGTAAGTGTCGCCGCCGGAGATGACGATGTCCTCGAGTTCCGGCCGGGATGCGATGTACTTGAAGGCCTTGGCCCAGCGGCTGGGACTCGGGGACAGCTGAACCTTCTCGACCTCCTCGGTGTTCATGCCGACGGCATACGAGCGCGTACAGAAGCGGCAATAGACCGGGCAGATGTCGAGCGGAAGGAACAGCGCCTTGTCCGGATAGCGATGCGTCAGACCCGGCGTGGGCGCGTCCGCCTGCTCGTGCAGGCTGTCGAGCTTGAGACCGGGGTGGTCGGGCCGGAGGCGCGAACCCAGGGGAAGGAACTGCGTCCGGATGGGGTCGGCGACGGGGTTCGACCAGTCGATGTTCGCGATCATGTAGGGGCTGATACGCACCGACATGGGGGCCCGCAGGAACCCGTCCCGGAGGTCGTCGATGAAGGCCGGCGGCGCGAGATCCTGGATCGTCTCGAGCAGCTTGTCAGGCGTCTGGATCGAGTTCCGACCCTGCCAGATGTGGTCGAGGAAGGTCTCGGTCGGCACATCGCGGTAGGCCGGCACGTGCTGCCAGAATTCGTCCTGCTTGAGGTTCCGGTGGGCGAGGGCTTCCGGGGGAGCCGGGGGCTTGAGGTGGACGATATCGTCGTCGGCACCGGGAGCGAGGGTCGGGTCTGCCGCGGGCATGGGTTCCTCCATCATCGAGGTGGGGCGCTCGACCATCCAGGGAGCGCCAGGTGATGCGTCTGATTGTCGCGGTGAGCGGGCGACGGGCGCGCCGTCGCTCAGAGCCCGTAGGAGGGGCGATCGCCAGCGCCGAACACGGCGTCGAGACGCCGCAGGCAATCTTGGCTGGTTCGGGGGGCCGGGGCCCGGGCACGCGTCTTCACGTGGCCAACCTCCTGAACTCGTCATGCTACGGTATCGGATGCCAAGCGATCAAGACCGCGCCTGGCGCGATCGTCGTGGTACGATCGACATGCATCGACCGACGTCGTTCGTGCTCCCGGAAAGGCCCTCGCATGTCCGAAGTGCTTCACGAACGCCTTCGTTCCCATGCCTCGGTTTCCATCGTCGGGACATGCAAGAACGCGGGCAAAACCACCTGCCTCAATGCCCTGCTGGGCATCCTGGGGCGCGAAGGTGTCCGCGTGGGCCTCACGTCTGTCGGACGTGATGGCGAGGACATCGACGCCGTCACCGATCGCCCGAAACCCCGCATCAATCCCGTGACGGGCTCTCTGGTGGCCACCGCACTCGTTTCCGCGCGTCGCTCCGCTGCTCGTCTGCGGGAAGTCGCGTCCACGCCTTTCCGCACGGCCCTCGGGCCCGTGACCATCTACGAGGTCGCCGGCCCCGGCTGGGTCGAGGTGGCCGGGCCCGTCATCGTCTCCGATACCGCGGTGCTCGTTCGCATGTTGCACCGGCTCGGGGCCAGCAAAGTACTGGTGGATGGCGCCATCGACCGCCGTGCCTCGGCCTCGCCGCGGGTCGCCGGTACGCTCGTCCTCGCGACGGGCATGGCTCTCGACGAAGATCCCGACCAGGTCGTCCGTCAGACGGCGCATCATGTGCGCATCCTGACGACGCCGACGCTCGAGGCGGCCGAGCTGCCTTCCATCACGGGCGCGGAGCGGGCTGACGGTGCATGGGAAGCCTTTCCCGAGGAAACGCCCCTCGGTTCGTCCGAGGCCTGGCAGGCATGGTTCCCACCGGATGCCGT
>JBEIFE010000245.1:0-3774 GCA_040382575.1 Candidatus Sericytochromatia bacterium | reverse complement strand
CCCCGTGATCCGGGCCCGGCTGATGTGGCCCGCCCTGTTCGCCGTCGTGGCGTTGATCGGCCAGATCGTCCTGGGGGCTCTCACCGTCCTCAAGATGCTCCAGTTCCAGATCGTGACCATGCACCTCGCGACCGGCACGGCCCTCTATGCCATGTTCATCGTGATGATGCTCGTGGCCCTGCGTGAGGCAGGTGGCTGGTCCCCTGTACCGACCTCGGATCGTCTCCGAGTCTTCGGTATTGGCACGGCGATCGCCGTCTATGTCCAGATCTTGCTCGGCGGCCTCGTGGCGACGAAATATGCGTCCTGGGCCTGTCCTGACTGGCCCACATGCCAGGGTATGTGGTTTCCGCCGATGGTCGGGTTCGTGGGCATCCACATGACACATCGCTACGGTGCCTACCTCGTCGCGAGTCTCGTGATCGGCCTCGGTATCGCCGTCTGGCGTCATTCCGACCAACACGTCCGCATCGCGGGTCGCGTGGCGATCGCCGTGGTCGTGGCCCAGGTTGTGCTTGGTATCGTCAACGTCCTCCTGCACATTCCCGTGCAGATCTCGGCTGCACACAATGGCCTTGCCGAGTTGCTTCTGGCCGTGGCGATCGCGCTCGCTTATGGCCTCTCGGCCCGGTCCACGCGTGCCCCCGGTGAGACCATGGTCTCGGATGCCAGGGTTCCTGCGGCGGTGACGCCATGAGCGCTGTCAACGTGTCGTCCCGGGTAGCTCCTACCGTCCTGATTCGCGAGTACTTTCAGCTGACGAAGCCCACCATCGTCATGCTCATGCTCGTCACCGGCTAGCCTGCCATCCTGATGGCTGGCAAGGGGCACGTCGACCCCGTCGTCCTCGTGCTGGCACTCCTCGGTACGGCCATGGCAGCGGGCGCTGCGAGTGCTCTCAACCAGTTCTGGGACAGGGACATCGACGCGGTCATGGACCGCACGAGCAAGCGTCCCATTCCAGGAGGACTCGTCGGCCCCTCGCAGGCTCTGACGTTTGGCATCGCGACCGGAATCCTCTCGATCGTCTTGCTTGCCGTGTACACGACGTGGCTGGCAGCAGCGCTCGGCCTTTTCAGCATCTTTTTCTACGTGGTGATCTACACCATGTGGCTCAAGCGTTCGACACCGCAGAACATCGTCATCGGGGGTGCGGCTGGCGCAACGGCTCCACTCATCGGCTGGGCCGCCGTCACGGGTGAAGTCTCACTCGAAGCGTGGCTGATGTTTGCGATCATCTTTCTCTGGACACCTCCTCATTTCTGGGCACTGGCTCTCTACCGCAAAGAGGAATATGCCCGAGCCGGTGTCCCGATGATGCCCGTCGTGGCAGGCGAACATGCGACTCGCGTCCAGATGGTCGTCTATACCTGGCTGACGCTACTTTGCTCGGTCGGCCTCTGGTTCGCCGGTTCCAGCGGATGGCTTTATCTCTTGGTCGCCATCGGTCTGGGGCTCGAATTCCTTCGTCGCGCGCACGATTTGCTGGCGCGGCCATCCGAGACCGGGGCACGGAGCCTCTTCGTCTTTTCGATCTTTTACCTGCTCGGCCTGTTCATCGCGATCTTTCTCGACGAGGTATTGCGCCTTGCTCTCATCTCTTGATTCCTCGTCACGCGCCGTGGTGACGGTGGGACTGCTGGCTGGTCTCCTCAGCCTCTCGTCCGGTGAAGCAGCCTTCGCAGCCCGTGAGCCGGCCCGCGAGATCAACGTTCATTTTCGGGGTCTCGCCTCGCTACCCGTGGATTTCGGTCCCCAGGTCCTGGCCGTCAGAACCCGCCTCGGAGTCCCTGCCACGGGTCAGTTCCGCCTGGCGAATCTGACGGGCTCTCCCCTGACCCTGAAGGCTAGCTTCGTGTCGCGGCCCGACAAGGCCTCCAGGGCTTTTCAGCCGCTTTCGCCTTTTCCGGTCACCCGTCTGCGCCCCCATGAGTCGCGTACCGTGGCCGTGCGATTCCAGGTCCGTCCTGAACTCGACGTGCATACTCCTGAAATTTACGTCGAGTACCAGCTGGAGCCGGCCCGATGAACAACGGGAAGTGGGTCATGGGAATCGTCATGATCGGGGTCGTGGTCGGTGGGCTCTGGATGCGCTCGGTGGCGGCTCGGCAATGGAATCTGACGCGCGACTTCTATGTCTTGCACGAGCGGGCGCTCGGAGACCTCGAGGCCGTCCATCGTGACCTGAGGATCGTGGTGGCCCGGAGCGGCAGCACAGGTCAGGACCTGAGTAGTCTGGCAGCCTCGGCTGACTTGCTCGTGCGAACTTTCGAGGGCATCGAACCCGTGAACGGGCGCACGGACCGGACGCTGCAACTCGAACGGACCTATGCCCGGACGCTCTTCGAGCACGTCATACGTCCTCGGGGCGTGGCGACGCCTTCCCTGCTCGAGGTCGAGGTCGCTTACGGAGCGGTCGTGGGCCCGGTCATGCTCGAGAATCACGAGCATCGCTGGACCACCTTCCCGGTACCTGGGGCCATGCCCACTCCCAGGCCCAAGCGCGTCATCTGATGGGCCGTTCAGCGTAACTCTTCTGACGACAGGGCCGGCGTCGATCCATCCATCTCAGCCCCCTCGTCTGTCGAAACCCAGCTCATCCGTAAAGTCGGTGCAGGCGCCTCCCGCAATTCATGTTCGTGGAGAGCCTCGCGTTCTTCGAGCATCATCCGGATGGCGTGAAACAGAGCGGCACAGGTGAGCAAAAACATGGCGATGAGCCAGAGGCTCAGAACCTGAGTAGCCAGTGCCAGGTGCGGACTGACTCGAGGCAACAGGTCGATCATCTTCACCACCGCCCTTCATGGTTCACTCGCCAGCGATCGCCGCTCACGCTGGTACTCATCCCATGTGATGTCACCGCGCTTGTAACGCTCGAGAAGCTGTCGCCGTTCTGCCTCGCGGGCCTCGCTCTCGCTCTCCACTCCGGGTTCGAATGTCACGCGTGGCATCAGGAGGGGACTCAGGCACGTCAGATGGAAACCCACGATCCCACTCCAGGCCAGAAGGCCCGTGATCAGGGCCCAGGGTAGTCCCGGCAGATGACGCGCGTCCGCCACACTCAGGGCCCCCGCCAGCGCCCCCATCGTCGCACCGAAGACGAGGTGGGCAAGCAGGCGGACGATCGCCTCCTGCGGGCCGAAGTGGATGCCCCACGCCCCAGGGTTGGGAAGTTTGCCCGAGCGAACATGCGGGTTCAACGCACCAGCCACACTGATCAACGGCATCGAGAGCAGCCAGTGGTAGACCCCCATGCATGTCCCCACCCCGGCGGCAAATAGCGGATCGGCAGGGACGCTGAGTTCGGAGAAAAGCCGCATGTAAACCAGCCCGAAGAGCAGGCCGATGAGGCCGTGCATGCTCAGACCAAGCAGCGTACCGCCCGTGCCCAGGCCATCGAGGATTCCCCCCAGCAATCTCCCGAAATCCAGATGGGTCCATCCCGCAGCCAGAGAAAACGACAGGATGGCAGTCAGAACCACCGTCGCCCAGAGCCCCGCAGCGAGTGCAATCCCCGCATCGAATCCCATGACCACCTCCGTGGAAGGTCCGAGTTACGGGTCACCCTACCGACCACGTGCAACCCCTGCAACGGTCGTTTTCCTGTCCAAAACTTGCCGGTATGGTAAGATCGGGCTAGTGTTCCCGCGTGGGCTCGCCCCTTCGAAGGAGTCGTCGCATCGTGTCGTTGTTGCCGCTTGCCACCGCGTCTGCCGGGTTCGGTCACCTTGTCGAGGGGACCTGGTACCCTGGTGAACTGGGTCAGATCACCCT
>JBEIFE010000244.1:0-3777 GCA_040382575.1 Candidatus Sericytochromatia bacterium | reverse complement strand
CGGGACCAAGGTCGAGGGCAAGTGGTTCGTGGTCCCGGGTTCGGGGACCGGCGAACTGGCCGGCCTGCGCGGTGAGGGCGGCTTTGAGGCCGAACTCGGCCAGCACGCCGCCTATACCCTCACCTACTGGTTCGAGTGATCGAACGCTGCAGGGTCCGGGGGAGCCAGTGGGGCTCTCCCGGACCCTGTTTGCTTTGAACGAGTGTGGTTCAGGCCGGCAACCGATCGAGCAGCTCGATCTCGTACCCGTCGGGATCCTCGATGAACGCCATGTGGCCGCGTGAGCCCCCGTGGGGCTCCTCGGTGATCTTCACGCCCCCGGCGCGCAGCCGCTCGACGGTCTCGACCACCGAGTCCACCTCGAAGGCGATGTGCAGGATGTCCTCGGCCAGCTGGAAGTCCGGATCCCAGGGCAGGTACGCCAGCTCCAGCTCGGTGCTCGAGCCGGGCAGGCGCAGGTGCGCGAGCTGGGAGCCGCGGCCCGAGGTGTGCCGCGTGCGCACCTCGAAGCCGAGCTGGGTCGTGTAGAAGGCGATCGCCCGTTCCAGATCGCGGACCTTGAATCGCGTGTGAAGGAATTTCACCGAATAGGCCTCCTTATGGACCACCGACTGCTCAGGGCAAGTAGTTGATGAGCATCTTCGCGATGTTCGTCCCCATCACGGCATTCTCGAACATCTGCTTGGAGTTCACGGATCCCGTCTCGTTGGCCGTCACGCGCACGCCATCGCTCGAGCTGTCCTCGATGGTGATGTTCTCGAGCAGAGGCTTCGAATCCTGGATCCACAGGGTGCCTTCGTCGCCGAAACCTCCATACTGGAACTTACAGTTCTTCAGGTGGGTACTCGCGGGGTTGCTGCCCGAACCGTCCACCGAGCCGGCACCCAGATACACGTGGCCCCACGCTCCCGGATTCGGATTGGCCGTCACCCCGGTGAACGTGATCGACTCGGTGCCCGTTCCGACCGCATTCAGCGCACCGGCGGAATCGTTGAAGCGATCGACGTAGAGATGGGTTTTCGCTGCGAACCGGAGGATGTTACCCGGGTCCAGCGTCAGGCACGGTGCGTTCGCCCCCTCGACCTCGATGTCGTCCTGCACGGCATAGGGGATACCGTGATTCCGCCACCGCGTGGATTTCGAGATCGTGCCATCCTGGATGGCGATCGCCTGTTCACCGTTGCGCGTGAACGTGTTTCCGGCTCCGAGCGAACCGGCTCCCATCGGACTCGTGACGATCGGCGTTTTCTGGTTGTCGCGGACGACGTTGTTCTCGAACGCCTTGAAAGCACTATCGTTCATCAGATAGATGGCCGTTCCGAGCGCGCTGGCGATCACGGAGTTCCGGATGGTCGGCCCGAGGCCATCGCCGTCCACGATCACCATGGAATCCTGGACATGGCTCGCTGAGCCGCCTCCGTGGTCGATCGTGACGTGGTCGAGGACGCTCGCCGCCGACCCGTTGCCGAACGCGATCTGACCCCAGTCCCCGGCCTGCTTGCTGACCTGGTCCGAGGTGAACGTGATGCTCTCGGTCGCCGTGCCGATCGCCTTCAGCACCCCGGATACCCCGCCATCAGAGCCAAAGCGCAGGTTCTTGCCCTTTTTGAAACGCACTTCGACCCCGGGTTCGATCGTGAGGGTAACTCCCGACGGGGCCCCCACGAAAACATCCTCGGTGATCAGGTGCGGGCTGTTGGCCTTCGTCCAGGTCTCGTTCCGGGTGATGTTTCCCTGATGAAGCGAGGGATCGTCCGTGGAGATACCGCCCGAAAGGCCATCATCTGACGGGCTCACACTGGGCAATGCATTGGTCCTGTCTCCGCCATCCGTCGATCCGCCCCCGGGCAGCAGACCCTGGACGGAGGGACACGCCACCAGCAGAAGCGACGTGGCAAACAGGGCACCCAGATGGCGGATATGTGGCGATCGGGTCATGTAGCAAACCTCAAGTCTCGGGTCAGGATGGGTCATGTATAGCACAAGGGCCGTCCCCCGACTCGCGGTCGAGAGGACGGCCCCGTGAATACCGGAAACGTATCGTTCCCTAGTTACCCAGCGGCACCTTGACCAGGCGGGGCTCCTTCACGTCTCCGAAGGCCGCGTTGATGACGTAGGCCGTCTTGCTGGTCGCATCGTAGGCGACGCTCGAGGGGAAGGCATTGAAGAGAGCACCGCTTGCCACCGTGCTGACGGCGCCATTCTTGTCGACCGCCAGGAGCGCGTTCTGCTGATTCGAGGCGACCAGGAACGTCCCCTCGGGGGTGAGCGCCAGTCCATCGGCGCCACGGAACGTGGCACAGTTCGAGGGCACCACGAACGAGGCCGCTCCTGCCGATCCATCCGTGTTCCGGAGGACCTTCACCAGGGCTGCCCGGTCCGAGTTCGTGAAGTACACCGCATCGCTGGCCAGCACGATGCCATTCGCTCCGATATTGAAGCCAGTCTTGCACGAGGATGAGGCATCGCTCGAGGTGTAGTCCGCCTCGCTGAACCAGGTGGTGACGGTACCCACGGAGGACACCTTCAGGATCTTGCCGGTGGAGTCCGAAACGAAGAGGCTGTCGTCCGCGGCAACGGCGATGCCATTCGGGAAGAACATGCCGTTGGCAGGGCCGCCTGCGACGAAGATCGTGGCGGTGTTGCTCCCCTTGGCGAGCTTGTAGATCCCGCCCTGGTAGCCGGTTCCGAAAGATGCCGCGGCGATGTACAGGTTATCGCTGGAATCGAAGGCCAGGCCCACCACGTACACGCTGTTATCCGAAGGCGGGGTCGGAAGTGAGCCGATCTCGGACTTCGTGCCGTCCGCCAGCGAAATCTTGAGAATCCTGCCTGCAGCCGTCGCGGTGTAGGCAAACTGGCCGTTCTTGTCGAGGACGAGACCTTCGGCGAGCTCGAACTTGGTGGGATCCAGGGCCAGAACCTGCGAGGGCGGAACCGGCGTCGGGGATGCCGAAGGTGAGGTCGAGGGGGTCGGCGTGGGAGAAGCCTGGATCCCGGACGGTGAGGTACTGGGCTGCGTACAGGCGGCGATCGCCAGGCCTAGTGCCAGCATGGAGGTCAGGCTGGTCATGCGAAAGGCAGAAAATGGCATGCGGTATGAAATGTCCATATTCTCTCGCCCGGGGCGAGTTGGTAGTGGGTCGTCTTATGACTGACCGGTCTTCTCGACCGGCCCTCCAGGCGTTGGGCCGAATGAGGTTTCCCGTCGGGCCATCGAAAATCCTTGACTAGTTACCCAGCGGCACCTTGACCAGGCGGGGTTCCTTTTTCTCGCCGAAAGCCGCGTTGATCACGTACAGGGAGGCATCGACGACCGAGTAGGCCACGCTCGAGGGGAAAGCATCGAGCAGGGCACCGGACGCCACCGTGCTGACCGTGCCATCTTCCGCGACGGCCAGAACGGCTCCCTGCTGGTTCGATGCGACGTAGATCTTGCCTGCGGGGCCCATCGCGATGCCATCGGCGCCGCGGAAGGTCGCACAGTCGGAAGCCACCACGAACGAGGCTGCTCCGGCCGAACCGTCCGGGTTACGTGCAACCTTCACGAGGGCGGCCCGATCCGTGTTGGTGAAATACAGCGCATCTTCGGAGAGGGCGATCCCGTTGGCCCCGATGTTGTATCCGGTCTTGCACGCGGAGGTGTTGTCCCCGGATGTGAAGGCAGCCTGGTTGAACCATGTCGTGACCTTGCCGGCCTTGGAGACGCGCAGGATCTTACCCGTCGCATCCGACACGAAGAGGCTGTCGTCCCCGGCCACGGCGATGCCATTGGGG
>JBEIFE010000243.1:0-3778 GCA_040382575.1 Candidatus Sericytochromatia bacterium | reverse complement strand
TGCTGCAGCCCGGCCCACTCGAGCGTCTGGGTGAAGCGGCCGCACATGCGGCGTCAGAGGGCCGGGAAACCGGCGATCGCGGTCGGGGACTTCGGTTCGTTCGGGAGCAGACTCGGGGCGGCGGCGGGGTTAGCGGCCATGCGAGCGAGCCAGAGGAGGGGCCAGCGCCACTGGTCCCAGTCGCGGTCGACGGCTTCGAAGGCGGGCGAGAAGCCCCGATCATCGAGTTCGACGGTGAACGCGAGTGTGCCCAGCTTCTCGTTGGCCCAGGTCGAGGAGTCGCCGCAGACACGGTACAGCGTACGCTCGATGGTTCCCGCCCGGTAGGCGAGGCGGCTGGCGATCGCCCGGCCCAGCGTGCCCAGCAGCACCTCGTCGCGCGTGAAGTGGTTGTCGTATCCGGGCGGCCAGAGCACGGCCCCGGCGAAGCAGTGCAGGTCGACGGACAGCTTGAAGGAGTGCGCCGCCATGAAGTTGCGCATCACGAGCGTCTCGGGCTCGGATTCCTTGCGTGGACCGTGGTAATCCTCGTCGATGGAGTGCGGGTTGCCGCCCTCCCATTGCGCGTCGTAGTTGCGGTTGAGGTCGACTCCCTCGGTTCCGTCACCGTTGTTGCGCGCGTTCTTGCGCCACATGTCGGCGCCAGCCTGGACACGGACGCGGCCATCCGGGTTCACGAGAGGCACGATCCAGATCTCACGCTGCTCAAGCAGTTCGGTGACCACCGCATCGCGGCCATAGCCGTCCTCGAGGTGGTGGGCCAGCCGCCACATGACCTCGACTGGCGGCAGCTCGCGAGCGTGCACGCCCGAGTAGAACAGGACCTCGGGGCGTGTGGCGTAGCTACGGGTGCCGAATTGCAGCGCGACGATGGGCCGTCCCTCGAGCGAGCGGCCGATCACGTGGTAGCGCATGAGGTGGGGCGAGCGGGCGGCCATGGCCCGGAACTCGGCCTCGATGGCGTCGACGCGGTGATAGCCCGTCGGGAAGGCCTTGCCCTGCCCGGGGGTGTCCAGGGTTCCCATCATGCGGCTCACGCCGTAGCCCGCCCGCTCGAGGCGCGTGACCTGGGCCGGCGTGACGCGGGCCCCCACTTCGCCGTCGCGGGCGTCCTCGAAGAGATCGATCCCCATGGAGACGAGGCGATCGAGGTTTTCGCGAGAGCCGTAGGTGATGCGGTGGATGGAGGCGCCTGGTTTGCTGGCCGTGGCCGTCACGGCGCCGTTCGTCCGTCCCGGTAGCGGAAGCGACTGACAGGCCGAGGTCAGGAGGACGAGGCCGGTCAGGGCGAGCGATTGCGGTCTCATGGGCGCTCCCGTGCGGAGATTTAACAGGAATATAACCTGAATTTTACCACTGGAGAGGGCAGAAGGGGGGCTCTGTTGCCACGTTTTTGAATAAATAAAAGACCGGTCCTGGATGTCCAGGACCGGTCTTTCGAGGCGCGGCCGGAGAGATTCGAACTCCCGACCCTCTGGTTCGTAGCCAGATACTCTATCCAGCTGAGCTACGGCCGCATTCGTGAACTCGCGTCCACGTTTTCCAGGTTATCACGGGTTTGCCATTCTTGGCAAGGAACCGGATAACCGGAGCGGAGAGGGGGGGATTCGAACCCCCGATGCCGTTTAACACAGCATACCTTCTTAGCAGGAAGGCGCTTTCAACCACTCAGCCACCTCTCCAGGTGGGCTATGAGCTTACCATTCCCCTTCCCGTTTCGCAACGTCAAGCGACCGAGGGTGTCTGGTCGCCAGTTGAGGTGCGGGTTAAAATGAAACCAGCATTCACCCGAGAGGAGTCATCCGTGTCCAAGACCGTTGCCATCACCGATAGCCAGTTCGCTTCCGAGGTCCTCGAGTCCGACAAGCCCGTGCTCGTGGATTTCTGGGCCACCTGGTGTGGTCCCTGCAAGATGATCGCGCCCGTCCTCGACGAACTCGCCTCGGAGCATGCCGAGAAGCTCAAGATTGCCAAGCTCGACGTCGATGCCAACCAGCAGACCGCTCAGCAGTTCGGCGTCATGAGCATCCCGACGCTGATCCTTTTCAAGGGAGGTAAGCCGGTCGACAAGATCGTCGGTTTCAAGGCCAAGAAGGATCTCGAGGCCAAGCTGCTTCCTCACCTGTAAACCGTCATCACGGAGCCCCCCGTCCCCGGACGGGGGGCTTCTTGCTCCTCCTCCCCGGACTGGCCCGAGGGTGATCATGGACGTCGAGATACGCTATACGACCGGCAAGACGGCCCGGGCCCGTATCCGGGCAGGGGTGCTCCAGATGTCCGTTCCACGGCACTGGCCCGTCGTCGAGAAAGAGCGGGCGATCGCTCGCTTCAGGGCCCGGGGGGCCCAGCAGCATCGTCATATCCCCGCCGAGCCCCTTCCGGAGCTCCCCGAGGTCGACGCGGATGTCTTCCGGCAGACCGTGCTGGCCATCAACGCAGAGACCTTCCGGGTGCCCGTGACCGATGTCCGTCTCGGCCAGGCGCGCTACACCCGCCTGGCTCAGGCCAACGTGAGGACGGGGGTTCTGACTTTCTCCCGCCATGCCGTCCGGGGCATGGACCCGGCGGCGCTCCGGTATCTCATCGTCCACGAACTGGCCCACCTCCTCGAGGCCAACCACTCACCCGCTTTCTGGCGCCACGTCGCACGCTTCGTACCGGATTACCGCGTGCAGCGTAAGCGGGCTCAGGCTCATTTCCAGCGGGTCACGGCCTGGCTCGAGGCCGAAGACGCTCGGGAGGCCAGGGGACAACTTCCAGGCTTTCGTCTGGACTCGCCTCATGGAGGAAGCCCGGCCGCGACCGCGCTACCTGCGCGAACGCCAACCGGGATGCCCGGGCAACTGAAGCTGTTCGATCGCTGATTGTGGGGCAGGAGACGGGAGTGCCATCCCCCGCCTCATCTGTTTAAAGGATGATGGGCACGCTGGATGGCTGGATGAGCGGGACAGCTGCCCCGACGGTGGCCGTCTGCATGGTCGACGCCGCAGGGGCAGCGGGAGTCGTCGAGGTGGGAGCGGCCTTCTTCTCCGGGGAATTCGAGGACTCACCGGTGACCGGCTTCGCTCCCCGACCCTGCTTGAACTCCTCGAGCGTGACCTTGCCGTCGCCGTCCTTGTCGAGGCCCTTTGCCCACTTCTTGCGGCCCAGTTCGTTGCCGCTCAGCACCCCGTCTCCGTTCGAGTCGAAGCCCTTGAAGCGTTCTTCCCGGCTGATGTCCTTGTTGTTGAATCGCCGGAGTTCACGCCTCGTCACGATGCCATCGCCGTTGGTGTCGGCAGCCTTGAGGGCATCGGTGAGTTCAGCTCCCTCGAGTTTGCCGTTGCCGTCCTTGTCCTGCCTGGCCATGGTCTCACGTGCCTCGCGGACGCCCTTGGCCAGTTGCTTCTCGATCTCGGATTTCACGCCATCCCCGTTGCGGTCCTTCCGGATGGGAGGGAGGGATAGGCTCGACTTCTGCCTTCCTGCTTCGGGAGCGGAGTCCTTGGCTGGTGCGGCCGTTGGCTTGGAGGTGGTAGGGGTGGAAGTCGTTCCGGTTGCCTGGGGCGCCGGGCGTGAGAGGGATGGGATGACGGAGTTTGAACGAGGTCCATTGATCAGTGACATCAGGCGGCTCCGATCCAGCAGGCAAGGGCGTTTCCCCTTACGCTATCCGGCTGCTCGCGTGTTTTCCTGTGCCCGGCAATGCTAATTTAATATGAGCGAAACAGAGCATGGATACAGGGGGCCCGGGCCCGCTCCCGGTGCGGGCCCCCCGCGAAGCGGGGACCGACGAGCG
>JBEIFE010000242.1:0-3782 GCA_040382575.1 Candidatus Sericytochromatia bacterium | reverse complement strand
TCGAGCATGGCCTTCCCGTCTTGCCCGTCGTGATTCACCTGTCCGGTCGGGGAGGACGGGCACCCGAGCCCGTTCGATTATCGGTGAACTAGGTCGAGACCCGGGTCGAGTTCATCGAGATCAACCAGTGGGAGTTCGATGCGAGCGAGATCCTGGCGACTGGACTCGACGGGCCATGGTGGCCCTTCATCGCCTACACCCGGGGTGGGGGGGATCGGGAAACCATCGAGCGACTGATTGGCCAGGCCGGCCAGGATCCGGTCATGAAGAATCTGGTGGACGCGTGTCTGCGGATCAGTCGCTTCGTGGTAGATATGACTTGGGCGGAGCCCTTGCTGCAAGGAGGACTCGACATGCGCTGGCTCGAAGATCTCGAACCCCTGGAAGGCTCCTCCGAGTGGAAGGTCCGTCAGGCCCTCATCCAGAAGGCAACCGCCGAGACGGAAGCCAGGATGGAAACCCGGATGAACGCCGAGGTCGTGAGCATCCTGCGCCGGCTCATCGGCCGCTTCATCGGGATTCCGGATACCGGACTGCAGGCCCGGCTCGAGACCCTGTCCCGCGAACATGCCGAGGATCTCATCGAGCTGGTGCACGAGATGACATCCCTGGACCAGGTCGAGGCCTGGATCGCCGCCCGGGCCTGACCGGGGCACGCCAGTACCGAGCCCCTGGCCTGGCTGTTCTCGCCATCTCTGAGCGACCTCTCGCTTCGAGGTATGATGGGCACGTCTGACCGCATGGACGGGGGATACGAGACGTGAACCTGGAGATGCTCCAAGCCGAAATCGCGTGTGGCGAGGACAGCACCCGGCAGTTCAAGGTCGATGTGAATAACGGGGATTCCCTGGCCTCGGAACTGGTGGCCTTTGCCAACGCCTCGGGCGGAACGATCTATATCGGGGTGGCGGATGACGGCTCCATCCCTGGCCTGTCCGCGGCGGATGTCAGACGCGTCAATCAACTCGTCGGGAATACCGCCAGTCAGGGCGTGCGAAGCCCCCTCACGCTCCACACCGAGAACGTGCCGCTGGGGAACGGGCGCCTGGTCGTCGTGGTGCGGGTCCCCACGGGTATCGACAGGCCATACTTCGATCGCACCGGGGTGATCTGGCTCAAGAGTGGCGCGGACAAGCGACGGGTGAACTCGAAAGAAGAGTTGCGGCGCCTCTTCCAGATGTCAGAACAATTTCATGCCGACGAGCTTCCCACCCGGGCGGGGCTCGAGGCCCTCGATCGTCTGAGGTTTCGCGACTTCCTGCGGGAGGTGTATCGCATCGACTGGCCCGAGACCCGGGATGACCAGTTGAGACTCCTGCGCAACATGAACCTGGCAACGGATGATGGTCGCCTGAATCTGGCTGCCGTCCTGATGTTCGCTGAAAACCCCGAATGGATCGTCCCTTCCTTCGTCGTGAAGGCCATCCGCTTCCCTGGCACGACCATTCACGAGACGACGTATCTCGATACGGAGGACTTCTCGGGCCCCTTGCAGAAGGTCTTCGATTCCTCGATGGGGTTCGTGATGCGTAACATGCACAAGGTCCAGGCCGGTCGCGGGGTGAATGCGCCAGGTACCCCCGAGATTCCCGAGGTGGTTTTCGAGGAGTTGCTGGTCAATGCTCTCGTTCACCGTGACTACCTGGTCAGTGCGCCCATCCGGCTCTTCGTGTTCGATGACCGCATCGAGATCATCAGTCCGGGCCATCTCCCGAACAACCTCACGGTGGAGAAGATCCGGACCGGGAATTCCAACATCCGGAATCCGATACTGGTTTCTTACGTCGCCAAGGGCCTCTTGCCTTATCACGGGCTCGGGTCGGGCATCACGCGCTCGCTTGCTGCCTGGCCTCATATCACGTTCGTGAATGACCACGAGGGCTGCCTTTTCACCGTCACGGTTCACCGGATTCCCCTCGAGAGTTCGGTGAAAACCGGCCAGAGTACGCCACCAGGAGCGCGAAGTTCGGAGATGCGTTCGGAGAAGGGTTCGGAGAAAAGTTCGGAGAAACCGCCATCAGGCGGTATTGAGGGGGTAAAAGGTTCGGAGAAGGTCGCTGAGCGCGTGCTGGCGATCCTGAGCGAACAGCCTGCGCTTTCGGTTTCGGACGTCGCTCACATGCTGGGCCTGTCATCGCGGGCGATCGAGAAGCATGTCGCTCGTCTGCGCGAGGCCGGGCGTCTGAGGCGTGTCGGACCACCCCGTGGCGGCAGGTGGGAAGTGAGGCGGTCGTGACCGCTCACGACCAGGTCGAGGCCTGGATCGCCGCTCAGGCCTGACCGGGCTCAACCGTCGTGCCGCACCACCCGTGCGCAGCGTGGCTTTCGTGGTGGCAGTCTTCTATGCTAAAATCTAGACAGTCTAGCCTGATCTCGCGAGGAGGTGACCATGCAGTCCTGGCAGGTGCAAGACGCGAAGAACCGGCTCAGTCAGGTGCTGCGGGATGCGGCGAATCAGGGCCCCCAGGTCATCACCAGCCACGGGCGGGAGGCCGCCTACGTCCTGTCACCCCGTGACTATCATGCGTTGACTCGCGCCAGGTCCTCCCTGGTCGACTTCTTTCGGTCATCGCCGTTGGTCGGTCTGGAACTCGACCTGGCGCGGCAGGCTGAAAGCGCCGAAGTGATGGACCTGTGAAATACTTGCTCGATACCTGCGTGGTCTCTGACCTGGTCAAGCCTGCCCCGGATGTCGGGCTCCTGGCCTGGCTGGGGCACCAGACTGAAGAGAACCTGTTCCTCAGCGTGATCTCGCTCGGGGAGATCCAGGCTGGTATCAGCAAGTTGCCGGACTCTTCGCGCAAGGCGATGCTGACCAGCTGGCTCAACCTCGACCTGATGAAGCGTTTTTCCGGTCGAATCCTGGCGGTGGATGCCGAGGTTGCCGTGACCTGGGGAATCAAGCGAGGCGAGTCCGCCGCTCGTGGGATCCTTCTCCCTTTTGCGGATGCTCAGATTGCCGCCACTGCCATCGTGCACGGCATGACGGTCGTGACCCGCAACGTCGCCGACCTTGAGCGCTGTGGCGCCATGACCCTCAATCCCTGGAGCTGACCCCCAGAAGTGACCGGTTCCAGGTCGCCTCAATTCCGGGTTGACCCCGCATGTCGCACCGTACGGCGCGCGATTCTGCGGTGCAACATGCCGCAAGCCATTTAAAAGGTATCGCACTACCTTTCTCCTGGGGACCATCGGGGGAGAGCGCGTGAACGAACTGGGCAAGCGATTGGCAGAACTGCGCCTCGGGCAACGCCTCAGCCTGCGCGAGGCCGCCCGGCGCATCGGCATCTCCGAGACCCGGCTGCGGGACTTCGAGCGCGGTGAGCGGGCCGGCTACGTGGCCATCCCGAAGCGACCGGTGCTCCTCAAGATGGCCGCGACCTACCAGTATCCGCAGGAGGCGTTGCTCCTGCTCGCGGGCATGCCCATCGAGGAACGCCCGGCGCCCGCTCCCGATGCGGCGGATCTGGAAGCTCTGGAAGCCGCGGACCTGATCCGGCGTCTGTCCGGGGCGCAGCGGGCCACCGTGATGACCATGCTGCGGGCCTTGCGGTCCGAGGTATGAAATAAACACAATAAAGTCACGTCTTGAATGATATAATGAAACCCTCGCTCGTCAGAATGGGGGTTCACCATGTCGATGCACCAGGCCTATCGCGTGACGCTCGAGGTCACGGCCCCCACGGTAGATTGTCTGACCCTGTACTTCACCGAGCCTCCGTCACCGGCTGACCTCGCCTTCGCGCTGGCCGACACGGTGTTCGCCGCGCACGACCTCGTCC
>JBEIFE010000241.1:0-3784 GCA_040382575.1 Candidatus Sericytochromatia bacterium | reverse complement strand
GGTTTTCGCCGGCCTCATGAACGCCGTGTTCTTCAAACCCGTCGCGCGGGTTCTCGAGGATCGCAAGGCTTACATCGACGGAAAGCATGCCCGCGCCAGGCAGGACCTGGCCTCGATCGAAGCCCTGCGGACCGACTACCAGACCCAGATCCAGGAAGCTCGCCGCGAATCGCAGGATCGCATCGCGCAGGCCCTCGCGCAGTCCGAAACCGAGCGTCAGGCCCTCGTGGCTGGCGTCCGCCAGGACGTCGAACGCCAGGTGGGTGAGGCTCGTGAATCCATCCGCCAGGAGCGCGACCAGGCCCTTGCCGAACTCGAATCCACCATCGCCGACCTGTCGAGCTTGATGGCGAGACGGGTCTCGGGCGAGACGCCTCTGGCCGCAGCCGGCAGCAACTCGACGCTGATCCATGAAGGGAGCGATGCGTGAGCCCCACCCTCCAGGCCCTGTTCGCCCTGCTGAACTTCGGGGCGATCGCCTTCCTGCTCAAGCGCTTCGGCGGACCTTTGCTCGTCCAGCGTCTGAATGACCATCATGCAGGCACGCTGCAGGCCCTCGATGAGGCCGAAAAGGCCGAACGGGAAGCCACAGCATCTCTCGATGCGTGTCAGCGCGACCTGGCCGACCTCCCTGGAACCCTTGCGACGATCCGGGACCAGGCAGTCGAAATCGCCCAGCAGGGCGCTTCGCGGATCAAGCAGGCCACCGAAGCCGACTGCGATCGCCTGAAGCAGCAGGCAGCCCAGGATATCGAGCGCGAGCGCTCGATTGCGCGGCAGGCCATCCAGCGCGCTCTGGTCTCACGCTCGCTCGACCAGGCCCGCCGCCATCTCGTCGAGCGCATGGACCGTGAGACGCAAAACCGCCTCGTGGAGAGACTCATCCAGACCATGGAGGACGGCACATGCGCCATCACCCGGTAGCCCAGCGGTACGCCGACGCCCTGTTCACGCTGGCTCGTGAAACGGACAAGGTCGAATCCATCGACCGTGACCTGGAACAGCTGGTCGAGCTCATCGCGTCTCATGCAGAGCTGATGGGCGTGCTTTCGAGCCCCGTCGTGGCGACCGGCGACAAGAAGGTCGTGATCTGGAAGCTCTTCCAGACTCAGGTCGACTCGATGGTTCTCAATACCCTGCTCCTGATGGTCGACAAGCAGCGTGCCGACCTGCTTCCTCAGGTCCAGTCCGAATTCCGCCAGCGGGTCGATGACCTGCACCGCCGCACTCGCGCCACCGTCCGCACGGCCTTCCCACTCGAGGAGACCCATCGCGATCGCCTCCGGGCCCAGCTCGAGGCCCAGCTCGATCGTCGGATCGAGCTCGAGGTGGTCGAGGACCCGGGGCTCATCGGTGGGCTCACGGTCACCGTCGGTGACCGGGTGCTGGATGCCAGCCTCCGCGGGCGCCTCGAGTCGCTCGCCCGTACCCTTGCCTGAAGACGCGCGTCATCCGAGAGGATCCATTCATGATTGGTATTCGTCACGACGAAATCACGGCGGTTCTCCGCCAGCAGATCCAGAACTATCAGGCCGAGCCCACGGTCACCAATACCGGTACCGTGCTGGAGGTCGGCGACGGCATCGCGCGCATCCATGGCCTTCGCAAGGCCATGGCCGGTGAGCTCCTCGACTTCGGTCAGGACGTCCTCGGCATGGTGTTCAACCTCGAGGAAGACAACGTCGGCGCCGTCATCCTCGGCGACTACAAGAAGATCCGTGAAGGTGGCGAGGTCAAGGCCACCGGTCGCATCGCTTCCGTGCCCGTGGGTCCCGAGCTGCTTGGCCGCGTGGTCAGCGCCATCGGCGCGCCCCTCGATGGTAAGGGGCCGCTCGGCACGAGCAAGTTCCGCCCCATCGAAGGCCCTGCCCCCGGCATCATCGAGCGCAAGTCGGTCCACGAGCCGCTGCAGACCGGTATCCTCGCCGTCGACTCGATGATCCCCGTCGGCCGCGGCCAGCGTGAGCTGATCATCGGCGACCGCCAGACGGGCAAGACGGCGATCGCCGTCGACACGATCATCAACCAGAAGGGCAAGGACGTCATCTGCATCTACGTCGCGGTTGGCCAGAAGGCCTCGACCGTGGCGCGCGTGGTGAAGGCCCTCGAGGACAACGGCGCGATGGGCTACACCATCGTTGTCGCCGCGACAGCCGAAGAGGTCGCTCCGCTCCAGTTCATCGCCCCCTTCGCGGGCGCCGCGATGGGTGAAGCATTCATGTACGACGGCAAGCACGTCCTCATCATCTACGACGACCTCACGAAGCAGGCTTGGGCCTACCGCGAGATGTCGCTGCTGCTGCGTCGTCCGCCCGGCCGTGAAGCCTATCCTGGCGACGTGTTCTATCTCCACAGCCGCCTGCTCGAGCGCGGTGCGAAGCTTTCGGATGCGATGGGCGCCGGTTCGATGACCGCGCTCCCCATCATCGAGACCCAGGCCGGTGATGTCTCGGCGTACATCCCGACCAACGTCATCTCGATCACCGACGGTCAGATCTTCCTCGAAACCGACCTGTTCAACTCGGGCTTCCGTCCCGCTGTCAACGTCGGTATCTCGGTGTCCCGCGTCGGAGGTGCCGCCCAGACCAAGGCCGTCAAGTCGGTCGCGGGCAAGGTCAAGCTCGAGCTGGCCCAGTACCGCGAACTTGCCGCATTTGCCCAGTTCGCCTCGGACCTCGACAAGGCCACGCAGGCCCAGCTGGCTCGCGGCCAGCGCCTCATGGAAATCATGAAGCAGCCGCAGTACACCCCGCTCT
The DNA here is from genome assembly GCA_040382575.1 of Candidatus Sericytochromatia bacterium. Classification (GTDB taxonomy): domain Bacteria; phylum Cyanobacteriota; class Sericytochromatia; order S15B-MN24; family UBA4093; genus JAYKJE01. The sequence goes on along the minus strand of JBEIFE010000241.1, from coordinate 1,028 downwards.
CGGTCGGCCAGATGACGGCGCTCATGTTCGCCGCCACGACGGGTCTGCTCGACGACGTCGAGGTCAAAAACATCCTGCGCTTCAAGAACGAGTTCCTCGGCTATGCCGCCTCGAATCTCGGCTCGACGCTGGACACCATCTCGTCGAACGGCCAGTTCTCCGACGAGCAGAAGAAGCAGATCTCGGAGGCCATCAAGACCTTCAAGACCTCGCTGTTCCAGGCGAAGTAGGAGGCTGTCCATGCCGTTGAACGCCAAGGAAATCCGACGGCGGATCAAGGGGGTCAAGAGCACCCAGCAGATCACCAAGGCCATGGAAATGGTCGCGGCGGCCAAGGTCCGTCGCGCCCAGGCCCGGGTGACGGCTGCGCGTCCCTATGCGCAGGCCATCCAGGAAGTCTTCGCGGCCGTGACGGCCTCGTTGCCCACGGGCGAGATCGAATCCGCCCTCCTGGAGCGCCGCGACGTGAAGCAGGTGGCGATCGTCGTCGTCACCTCGGACAAGGGGCTCGCTGGCGCCTATAACGCCAATATCCTCCGGGCCGCCGTCGGGCGCATCCGCGAGTGGCAGTCGAAGGGAGCCAGCATCTCGCTGGTACTCGTCGGTAACAAAGCCGTGGGCTTCTTCCGCCACTGGACCCTGCCAGTCCTCAGCCGTTACACCTCACTCCCCGCGATCCCGACCTTCACCGAGGCCAAGATGATCGTGGAAGAGGTGACCCAGTTCTTCCGCGAGCGTCGCGTGGATCACGTGGACTTCATGTTCACCCGCTTCCACACGATGCTGCGCTACACGCCCGAGACCGAACCCCTTCTGCCGGCCCGCCTGCCGGAAGGTCGTGGAACCGGTTTCCACGCCGAGACGCTCTTCGAGCCCTCGGCGCAGGAGATGATCGAGCAGCTCATCCCCCGCTATCTCGAGACCGTGCTCTACCAGGGCCTGCTCGAGAGCACGGCTTCCGAGCTCGCGAGCCGCATGGCCGCGATGGGTGCCGCGTCCAAGAATGCAGGCGAGATGATCGGGCACCT
>JBEIFE010000240.1:0-3796 GCA_040382575.1 Candidatus Sericytochromatia bacterium | reverse complement strand
GCAGGACGGCCTCGATTTCCTGGATGGTCTGTTCGCGGCGTTTTTCCTGGTCTACGAGGTGGATCGTCCGGGTCGGAAAGGGGATGGTAAGCCCCGAGCGCCGGAGGTGGTACCAGAGCAGCTCGAGGAACTGCCCGCGGATGATCCGGGATTGACCGGAGTCCACGATCCACAGGAATGCCTGGTAATGCACCCCTGAGTCGCCGAACTCGCGGATCACGAGGTCTGGGGCCGGTTCGTCCAGGATGTCGGGTATCCGACGCACCACCCGGTCGAACACGTGCCGGACCTGGCTGGGCGGGTCATCGTAGCTGACGCTGAAGTCCACCATCTCGGCATGGTGTCGGGTGTCTCCCTGATGGTTCGCAATCTTTCCCTTGGAGAGGGTCGCGTTGGGGATCACATGGAGCTGGTGACGGGTGGTGACGATCTTGGTCGATCGCCAGGTGACCTCGATGACCCGGCCCGTGACGTCATCGAGCGTGATCCAGTCGCCAATCTTGAAGGGGCTGTCGGCGTGCAAGGCCAGGCCGGCGAAAAGATGGCTCAGCGTATCCTGCATCGCCAGACCGAACACCACCGACAGGATCGCCGAGCCCGTGAGGACGGGGGTCAGGTCCAGATGCAGGACCGCACCGCTGAAGATCAGCGCCGAGATTCCATAGACGACGGCGAACAGGATATCGCGGAAGATGGCAGGGACGGGCCTTCTGCCCCCTGATCCCATCAGGGCGTCGAAAACCCCGTTTCTGAGAGTCTCGATGGCAAAGACGATCAGGGCGATGATGGCGGCGTACCGGATACCCCGTCCCACGGCGGCCGGAACCAGACTCGCCAGGGGCACGAGCGCCCAGGTGATGAGAGACAGGGCCCCCAGGCGCTGGATGCGGATGATCGCCTGTTCACCCGCTTCCGGACGCCCCTGGTGCAGCCAGCGGATGGTCGGAAAGAGGATCTGCCGCATCAACAGCCAGGAAGGAATCGCGATCGCCGTGACTTCCAGGCTTGCTCGCACGAGCGGACTCGTGAGGGCGGCGGGGAGAATCATCATCACCCCGCGGCGAGACGGAACCGGGTTCCGGGCAGGACGGGCACGCCATGGCGGTCGAGGCCTCGCATGGCCAGGACTTCCAGCCAGGCGACCTGGAAGCGCGACTCGGCGGATGCAAGGTCACCGTCGTGGGCCATCTCGACGTCCACGACATACCGGATCTCGTCACTTTCGTAGGCTTCCAGCCGGGGAGCGGTCCGGATGGTCTGACCCGCGAAGACATCGAGCGCGGCTTCCTCGAGCCAGAGCAGGGCCTGGTCGGGAGCGACGGTGTAGGCGAGCGAGAACGTCCAGGCTGCAAGGCGAGGAACGGGGGCAGAGATGGGGATGATCCCCCGTCGGGCCACGGCCCGGTGAAGGATGCGTCTCACACCGTGTCCGCGCGTGGCCAACCGGACCATCCAGGGCCCGACCGACACCAGGCGACCCTCGATCTTGCCGACCCGCACCCAGGTGCCCGGCGACACCAGCCGTCGCAGACGGAATCCCGTCCAGACATTGGCCATCGCCAGGCCCAGGAGCAGGAGACCTGCGGTTCCGCCACCGAGCAAGCGCAGCTGGTCCTCGAACGCGAGGGTGACCTCCAGGGTCGAGACCACGCTGGCGACCGTGGCCAGGGCAAGCAGCGTGGAGAGGAGGAAGCTGCTCGAGAGAATCCAGAAGCCACGCGTTCTGAGGGCGGGATGTTCAGCGAGTCGTGCGCCGCTCGAATTGACCAGCCACGTGAGCCAGGCACCACCGAGCAAGGGGACTCCCACGTCGACCAGTCCGGTCATCATGGTGGCCAGCTGATCGAGGTTTCCGAGAGCGGCAAGACTCGCGACGGCAAGCAAAAAGATCAGATTCGTGAAGCGACGGGCAGGTCGACGGGAAGGGCGACGGCGGGGCATGAGCGCAGTTCCTCGGGAATAACTCCGGACGGGTGTCCATGCAGTGTTAGCTGGACTCCGATGGTACGGTCCCGCGAACCGTCGGGGCCGTGTCATGCGCCACAATTCCGAACTGGTCGCGCGGTATCCGTCATGGTAGCATCTATCGTCAGGATATGCCCGTCCCGCTTGCTTTCGCGGGAGGGTCGGGTCTCGAGGGCGAGACCTGGAGGTACCGTTGAAGCTCGTCTCCTTCGCCTTCCCCGCGCCGGGTGAGCCCGAGTCGCGTATCGGTTGCGTCATGGCGGACCGGGTCCTGGACCTCCGGACCGCCCATGCCTTGAACTTGATCGAACAGGGGGCGGAGCCCGTTGCTGCCCGTCGGTTGGCCGAGGCGTTTTTCCCTGCAGACATGGTGGCTTTCCTCGAACTCGGGGAAGTCGGTATGAACCAGGCCCGCTCCCTGGTCGAAGCATTTGCATCGCGTCCGGAGGTGGGCGTCTGGACCGACATCGGGCGATCGCCCCTGCTGGCCCCTCTGCCGCGCGCTGCCAGCCTCCGGGATTTCCTGGCCTTCGAAGCGCATGTGCGTCGCGGTTACGAGCGGCGCGGGCAGCCCTTTCCGGACCTCTGGTACGAGTTCCCGGTGTATTACAAGGGGCATCCGCGTTCGTTCGTCCCCCCCGATTCCGAGGTCCCCTGGCCCAGTTTCACCGAGCGATTCGATTACGAGCTTGAACTGGCCTGCGTCATCGGCAAGCGCGGACGGGATATTCCGGTCGAGCGCGCGCACGAATACATCGCGGGATACTGCATCCTCAACGACTTCAGCGCGCGGGACATGCAGATGCGCGAGGTCCAGCTTCGCCTAGGCCCAGCCAAGGGCAAGGACTTCGCGTCCGGGCTGGGGCCCTGGCTCGTCACGCCGGATGAACTGCCGGACGTGCGCGATCTCGTCATGGTGGCTCGCGTCAACGGAGAAGAATGGTCCCGGGGCAACTCCGGGACCTCGCACTGGACCTTTCCCCAGATGATCGCCCACGCCTCCCGGGACGAGAGCCTCTTCCCGGGTGATGTACTGGGTTCGGGAACGGTCGGAGGTGGATGTGGATACGAGCTGGATCGCTGGGTCCAGCCCGGTGACGTCATCGAGCTCGAGATCACCGGACTCGGAAAGCTCACGCATCGCGTCGGGGCCCGCTCGGCCCGCTGACAGGAGAACCCCACATGTTCGGACACATCAGGGGGCGGGTCAGCCGCCAGGCCCACGTGGGAATCCCCGAAGGGACCTTCGAGGAGGAACACGGGCGTCGAGGCTTCTTTGGACGGGTCTCGCATCTCTACCACGCCCATCCGCCGACCGGATGGACTCATATCGAGGGGCCCCTGAAGCCGGCCGCGCTGGATCTGACCCGATTGCAGCCGACGGATGCTCACGATTCGCTCGGAGAACCCATCGTCTTTCTGCAGAATGATGACGTCCAGCTCAAGATCTCCCGTCGTGCCGAGCCCATGCCTTACTGGTACCGGAATGCAGATGGCGACGACGTGTGGTTCGTGCACCGGGGACTGGGCAAGCTCGAGTCGGACTTCGGAGATCTCCCCTTTGAACCCGGTGACTATCTCGTGATTCCGCGCGGCACGACGTATCGGGTGGTGCCGGAGACTCGGGACAACCTGTTCCTCGTCATCGAGAGTCGCGAGGAGCTCACCCTGCCCGAGAAGGGGATGCTCGGCCCTCAGGCCATCTTCGACCCGGATGTCCTCGAGATTCCTGAACCGGAAGCCCACCTCGATGCTCCTGCCGGCGAGTACGAGGTCCGGATCAAGCGTCTCGGTGTGTATACCCGCGTGTTCTATCCCTATCATCCGCTGG
>JBEIFE010000239.1:0-3797 GCA_040382575.1 Candidatus Sericytochromatia bacterium | reverse complement strand
GTAGTCGAGCCCGGTGGCCACGAGATCGTCCACGGAGCAGGGGCTGTAAGGCGCGTGTTCGGCGTGGGACCCCACGTTGGCGTGGAGGAGGCCGACGTGCAGGCCCGGATCGTCCGTCCGGCGGAAGCGGCGGGAGAGGTTCTCCGTGACGTGGGGGCGGTCGTGGCTGAGACCGTGGACCGTCGCGATCGTCACGCCGTCTCGGACCACGGGCACGGCCTGCACGGTATCAGGGCCGAAGACCGTCACCCGGGCGGGCCATTCGCGGATGGCCGACCAGCCCCCGAGCGGATCGTGGTTACCGTGCACGATGAAGGTCGCGATCCCGCGGGCGTCGAGGCGGCGGAGACCCTGCTCGAACCGGCGCTGGGCGCGGATTCCGCGCTGCGCACCGTCGTAGAGGTCGCCCGCCAGCAACAGGAAGGCGGCGTCTTCCTGCAGGGTCAGCTCGATGAGCGCGTCGAAGGCCTCGAGCGAGGCATCCTGCAGGCTCGCGGAGACCCGGGGGGATAGCTTCCCGATGCCCGTGAAGGGGGTATCGAGGTGCAGGTCGGCAGCGTGGATGAAGGTGAACATCGTGAAACCCTCTTCCGGAAGCAGGGTCGCCTGCTGATATATACCGGAAGAAGTGTATCGATTGCAAGATATCGTCACGTGGTCACGTCACCCGGGTCGGCCGGGTCGGCCGGGGTTCGTGACCATCCGCGTCAGTTCGCGCCCTTCAGCAACCGGTACTGCTCGCGCTCGAGCTCGTTGAAGACATCGAGCAGCATCTCGTAGCCCACGAGGTTCCCCAGCTTGACGAGGTCGATGCGCGGCGCGCCGTGGCCATCGAACTGGCTGCTGAAGCACCCCATGTCGAGCGTGTCCGCCTTCCAGTCCGTGATTGCCCCGACGATGAAGTTGCCGAACCGGAACGCGTCGTACTCGTGGTTCAGGCTGCAGAAGTCACCGAAGTTGAGATCTTTCGAGAAGGCCTTCTGGGCGATGAAGGCCGCCCGGTAATTCTCCCGGCGGAGGCGACGCGGCTGGTCCGGATCGTAAGCGGACGTGCCCACCGCGGCCTCGCTGAAGGCCAGCTGGAACTGGGCCGAGTGCCGCGTCTCATGGATCAGCAGCAGCAGACCGGTCCAGGGGTTAGGGTCCCGGGCGATCGCCTCCGGATTCAGGATGACCCTTCCCGTCCCGGGGCGGGCCGGATCGAAGTCGAAGTAGGCCGGGCCCTTGATCTCGGTCGTGCTGATGACGAGCTCGGGCGGCGTGATCTCGAGCGTCCGGCACTCGAGAGCGAAGACCGCACGGAGTATGGACAGCCGCTGCTCCCAGGTCAAGGTCGGAAAACGTCGGATGGAGGCGAGCAGGTCGGGCTGTGCTTTCAGAGCCCCGAGCAGGGACGACCGCGCCGTGATCGCCTCGGCCTCCATCGCGCGGAGACCGACCTGCGCCTCGGGCATCAATGAGAAGGCCCGGGGGGCGCGGGCCTCGACTTCCCGACGGGCGAAAAAGGCCGGATCGAGTGGTTCAGCCGAGCGGGCCTGCTTGGCAAACGAGCGTTCGGATGCGCTCTGGCCCTGACGCCCGGCCGTGGCGGGCAGGCCGCACGAGCTGATGAGGAAAGCGGTCGTGGTCAGGGTGACGAGGGGGGCAAGGCGGGCGAGGTTCATCGGGCATTCCGTTCGTGGAAAGGGCGACTGATGTCCACCGTAACGGAGCGTCTGGACCGTGACATGCCTCCCTGTGACACTTTTCCGGGTGTCCATCGGGGCAAGGCGAGGCGGGCCGGGCCGGATAAGTCCTGCATGAAGGTCTTCCTCAACCGCACCAGCCCCGTCTCACTCCAGGAACAGCTGGCCGCCCAGATCGGACAGATGGTGGCCGCCGGCGACCTCGAGAGAGGAGCGCCACTCCCGAGCATCCGCGCCCTGGCCGGACGTCTGCAGGTGCATCACAACACCGTCCGGGCTGCCTACCAGCGCCTCGAGGCCCTGGGCGTCATCGCGAGTCGCAAGGGCAGCGGCACCCGCGTGGTGGATCACGACGGCGCCCGGACGACGCCTGGCGAGGAGGCCTCTCTGCAGGCCCTCGCCGCGCGCTTCGTCGCACGGGCGCGGGAAGGGGGGCACGGGGACTCCACCGTGCGTGAGGCTCTCGAGAAGGCGCTGATGGCCCGGCCGATCGAGCGGGCCATCGTGGTCAACCCGCACCCCGACCTGCTCCGGATCTACGTGCACGAATTGTCAGGCCTGATCGACGTGCCGACATCCGGCATAACCTACGAGGACCTGGTGGCCTCCCCCGGAACGTGGCGAGAGCGGACGCTGTTTCTGACCTCGACCAACCACGCGGCCAGCGTCCGTCAGGAACTGGGCGAGGACTGCAAGCTGATGTTTCTGACGCTGGCGTCCATCCAGCCGCTGCTGAACCGCGCTCGGTGCGTGCCGGCCGACGGACTGCTGGGGATCGCATCTTTTTCGGAGCGCTTCCGGGCGCTTTTCCGGGAAATGCTCTCGGCCGTCTGCACCGATGACCAGTTGCTCGACATCCCACTCGACGATCGCGACCTCGCCACGAGCCGGCTCCAGCTGGCCACGCATGTCGTGACGGATGCGGAATCGGCCAACCGGATGGTGGTGCCGGCACGAACCGAGGTCCAGGTATTCCATCTGCTCGGGGAGGAGTGCCGGGCCGAGCTGGCCCCGCACCTCGCTACCCTTACTTGATCGTGACGCTGATGAGGTCTTGCCGGGCATTTTTTCCGTTCAAGGTTCCCTCACTCTTGACCAGCCCGACACCGGGTGCGTACCAGTTAGAGAATGTCGCAGGTGATGCACCGATACCGACCTTGTAGCAGGCACCGTACTTACCGGCGGTGACCGTCACGTCTTCACGACCCATGACCGTCATCGGAACCGACGTGACCGTCCAGGTCTTGCCGACGGTCAGAGGCAATTTCAAGATCGGATAGCTCGGTCCATCCTCGGGGCCCTGCAAGATTTCATCAGATGACTTGCGCGTGACCTGGTTGACACTGATTTCCTGACCCGAAACTGGGGTTCTGGTCACCTTGATGGTGGCCGTCGTGACCCCGTCCGTCTTGCTCACGTCGAGGACCTCGTCGACCTCGGTGAAGGTCTTCTCGCTGTCCACGAAGACGTCGTACTTCCACTGGTTACCCTTCGCGAGCGGGTAAATGTCGCCTTCCCCGCGAACGGTGGCCATGAGGGAGGAAACCTGCTCGCATCCCACCAATGAGAGAGAGGCAGACAGCAAGAGGGCTGCGTGGAGCTTCATGATGACACCTCGGACGTAAAAATCTGAAAGATGACCTCTTGAGGTATACCATTAAAAGATCACGCTCAAACCTCTCGAGATCTGTTGATCTATATCTGGTCAGGTTACTCGGAATTCAAACGGGACGGTCGCGATTTCCGGTCAATGCCTTGGCGGAGAGTCTGGACCGGATCCGGGCGAACTCCCCGACGACGATCAGATTGTACATGGGGTCAGCCCTGGGCGTTGATCCAGACCTCGACCTCGTCCAGCGACTTCATCTCGGGAACCAGCTCGATGAGGTCCTCGGCCTTCTCGCGTGTGAGGGTCTCGAGGCGAGCCTGCAAGCCGGCATCCGGTATCCCGATGAAACGGCCGATGAGCCGGCGCAGGATGCTCACGGCCTCGACCGCTCTGGAAGCCTGTATCTTCGCTTCCATCCTGGCTTCCGTCTCGGCGGTTGCCTTCTGGATGAGGGCCTGACGGACCTTCCACTCGGAGGAGCCTTCCAGGGGTTCGAGATCTTC
>JBEIFE010000238.1:0-3844 GCA_040382575.1 Candidatus Sericytochromatia bacterium | reverse complement strand
GAGGGGCGAGGGCCAGGTCCTGCAAACGGCGTGTGACCTGCTGCATCGACAGGACATGAGGCGCGGTCTCGACGGGGTCGATCGGGTGCTCTCCTGCGGGCAACAGAACCAGGGCCCCTGCACAGTCGCGACCCAGCCGGGCCAGCAGGCCGAAAACGTCGTCCTCCTGGAGGCGGAAGTCGTAGGCCAGCATCCGGCGCGCTTCCCCTTCGGGCAGGAGACCCTCGAAGAAGGGCAAGACCCGATCATGTGGAATCGATCCGGAACTCAACGGCAGCGAGACCGAGAGCAAGGGGGTGTTGGTCGGGAAGCCCTCCCGGGCTGCTTCCGTGTAGACCATGCTCAGTCGTCCACGCGAGCGGGACAGCTCGGCGACCGGCTGGCCATGCATCCACACGAAGAGGCGCTCCAGCGCGCTCATGGCGTTTCCACGGGAGTCACCAGCAGGGTCAGCCCCAGTTCCTGGAAACACGCCATGATCCGTTCCAGAGCTTCCGTGGTCCGGCCGCTCTCCAGTTCAGACAGGTACGAGCGGTGGAGGCCCACGCGATCGGCGAACTCCCTTTGCGTGAGCCCGGCGTCCGTCCGGTAGTGTCGGATGGCCGCGCCCAGATCACGGGTGGTGTATACCCGGAAGGGGCGACGCTTCGGTGAGGGCTCAGGTGTCGGCATATGCAGACATCTTGGCACGGTCTGGATTTTCAGACAACAGGGAAATGTCGAAATTTCCAGACAGGATTCCGCTGGCCGGTCATTCGAGACGGTCAGCAGATTCATCCCCATCTTCCCGCGGTGCCATGCGATCCTTCCCCTGACGCCCCCGGTAGCTCCTCGCGCTGGTATCCGACCAAATCAAATGCGCATTAAATCCCGCACCTTCCGGGCAAGTCGAGACCCGTGACGGGCATAAATCCCCTGGCGTGTCTCGCCGGAGGATGACCCCGTGATCGACCCCACCCGCACAGGCACCCCTTCCCCGACCCGAGCCCCGTCCGAGCGGCTCCCCGAGGCACCGCTGCCGGCCCCTGCCCCGCAGGTCGAGCCCGCGCCCGCTCCGGTGGACCGCTCGCAGCTCCCCTCCCCCGCCGGGTCCCCCACCCGCCTCTCCCTCGCCGGTCAGAATCCCGCCGTTTCCGCCGCCCTTGCCCGGGCGGGGGGCGTCCAGGCTGCCCGCCTGGCCGACCCGGTCCAGCGCCGGGGCATCGGCGATCCGATGTACCAGGCCACGCTGTTACCCGGTACGCCGCAGCACCGCTTCTTCAGCGAGAACGACGTCCCCCTCGGAGCGATGGTCATCCACTCGCATTCGTTCAACCGGGACGGCCTGCATCCGCGCTTCATCGCCCAGGCAGCCGTGAAGGCCAATCCCGACATTCAGCTCGTCGTGCCCACCGAAAAGCCCTTCGATGGCCCCTCCGACCCGCGCTTCGCGGCCGAGCGCGCCCACCTGGCGCGGGAGCTCGGTGTCGATGAGAAAAACATCTTCCCGGCCCGCGCCGACATGGCCTCCTTCCCTCAGGACGAGTTCCTGGCCGGCGTCGTCGAGGGCCAGCTGACGCTCGTGACCCCCAACGATCGCAGCTCGCGCCCCGATCGCTGGGGCAAGCGCGATGAATCCGGCAACGGACGGGCGGACAAGGTCACCCGCGATGGCGCCGCCATGATGGCGCACGAGCTCGGCGTCCGGCAGGGCGTCAGCGATTTCATTTCGGAAGGCGGCGACACCCAGTTCGTCACGCGCCCCGATGGCCGTCAGGGGGTCTATTTCAGCGAGTACACCGTCGATCGCGTCGCGCAGACCCGCGGAATCGACCCCTCGACCCCGACGGGCTTCGTGAAGGCCCTCGATGCCACCATGCGCGGTATGCGAGCCGCGGGCGTGGCCGTCGAGGACATGGCTCCGCTCGGTCGCGGGAACGTGACCTACCGCCAGGCCCTCGAGGGGATGACCCCGCAGGATCGTGCCAGCCTCGACCCCGAGATCCGGCAGCGGTTCGAGCAACTCGGAGACCTTCCCTTGCCGCAGAAGTCCTTCGTTTACCATTCGGATCTGACGATGTTGACACCCGACGGCAAGACGGCCTTCATCGACGGGGACCGGGCGAAGATCCAGCCGGAGCTCGAGCAGCAGCTCCGGGCCTTCGGTTACGAACCCGTCCGGATGCCGGCCATCGTTCACGACGCGCGGCCCTCGGCCAGCCCGGATCGCCAGATCCAGGGCCTCTCGTCAGCCGAGTCCGGGATGCGTCTCAGCTACATGAACACCATCCAGGGCACGGTCGACGGTCGCAAGGTCTTCCTCATGCCGACCGAGGCCCACGACCCGGCCCATCTGACACCGAGGGACATCCAGGCTCGGGATGCCCTCCTGACGCATTCACCAGGTGCGCTCGTCGTCCCCGTGGGGGCCCACAGTGCCGTGACGGGTTTCGCGGCGCGGGGAGCGGATGGAAAAGACATCTACCGGGACAACGGGATCCACTGCGCCACCAACGCGCTACCCGTGCGCCTCTCGATGCGAGAGCGCTGAAGTGGGTCAGGCCGGACGGAGGGCGCAGTCAGCCCGGGTGAACCGCGGCTGACCGCAAACCCGCGATGAGCGGCTCCCGGATGCCGCCCAGCCCCTTGTAGGCGATCGCCGCCTCCGTCATCGTCTCGAGCGCCTCCGCGAGCAGTCCGGCGCGCACGCCATCGCCGGCGATCCGGCTCACGGGTGTGAAAAAGGTCCGGATCGTGAACAGCGCGGCCTCGTGCTCCGGGAACCCCCGGAGCGTCTGGCGTTCGATGCGCAGCCACGTTTCGTCGATCGCCGCTTCCGGCGAGGGTTCGCGCAGGGCCCGGCCCGGGGGTGAATCGGGATGGTGGTCGAGCACGGTATCCGTCGCCACTCCCCACGCGAAGCGCACGAACGGTCCGCGATGCACCAGCGCCTCGAGCATCCGATCCGCCGACCGGGCCACCCGCTCGAAGTCGGCGACGGGTTCGTGCACGGCCAGGAACGATCTGCCCAACTTATCGGCGGGGCTCCAGTGGTTGGGGAAAGCCAGATGGATCCAGGCCAGCCAGTCGCGCCCCGTGCCGGGGTCACGCCGGATGATGGCCAGGTCATCGGCCACCAGCCGCGCCAGCGCATCGAGGCACGTCAGTCCCTCGAGATCCTCGACCGCGAGTGCGTCGAGGAGGGTCGCGAGAGTCGCCGTGTTCCGGGTACGCGGCGCCTGCGCGAGAGACTTTTTCCAAGTTGAAGGGATCCGCGAGACCGAGACCACCCGGTCGTGCGAAAGGTCGAGTTCCAGCCGCCAGCCCGGACCGCGGTGTTCCAGCGTGGGCCGGTCGCTGTGGGTCCAGGTGGTCTCGAAGGTGCCGGGGTGCTCCGTCGGCAGCCGGTCGAGCATCCAGGTGGCGATCGCTCGCGCGGAATCAGGCTCGAGATTCCCGGCCGGATGGTGGCGCCGGGGCTGCTGGTGCATCACGGCCTGACGCGCCAGCAGGTGCTGCGGTACGAGGTCGTCCAGCGGGAAATGGTGGTGCTCGACCACCCCGTGGACGGGCTGCTGACCCAGGATCTTCAGCCCCGCAGCCACCTCGTAGCGTCCGCTCTCGAGAGGGAAGTAATCGCGGACGGGAGGCAGGCCGGGCCAGAGAAGGTCGGGGTCGATTGCGCCAGCCGCATCATCCATGATGACCTTCAAGGAAGCGCAGTTTTGGCTGCTGATCTTCTGAATAAGCCGAACTTATCGGAAATGACGTTATCGATGAATTTCTGTTTCGTACTCGTCTTCCCCGGGGACATGATGATGCAAGCGGCCTTTTCGAGAAATGCTTCCAGGGGCATCACGATGCG
>JBEIFE010000237.1:0-3854 GCA_040382575.1 Candidatus Sericytochromatia bacterium | reverse complement strand
CTATTTCCCGACCCGCTGGGAACCGCGCCTGGCAATCATCCCGAACCCTTTGCTGTCCGCGACCGTATGGAAAGATTCCCGGCCCTCTCTGTGAGGTTCTCGGATCATCGCGGTTCGCCCTCTCGCTCCTGAAAAAGGCTTAGTCCGTCCGGTCTCTCGGGTCTTCCCGGAATACCTCGAAGCTGCCAGGGAGGTCGCCGGAAGGTTTTCGCTCGAACGCATCCTGGAACGCTGGGATGACCTCTTCGAGACACCGGAATGCTCGCAGGCCTGCGATCCGTGAACCCCGGAAAATCAGGTACAATTGCGGGATTTGGCACCCGCGACAGGAAAGGGCATTCAAGATCTTGGAACGCATCGCCGTTATCGGACTCGGTTACGTCGGCTTGCCCGTCGCCCTCGCCTTTGCCCGCCAGTTCCCGGATGTCGTGGGATTCGACATCCATGCTGCCAAGGTTGAGCAACTGCGCGCCGGATTCGACGTCACGGGCGAGGTTGACCCGGCTGACCTCCAGGCGACCTCGCTGCGGATCACCTGCGACCCGGCTGACCTCGCTGACCGGACAGTCTTCGTCGTGGCCGTGCCCACGCCGGTCGATGCCCAGAAGCGTCCCGATCTGACGCCCCTGGTGCGCGCTTCCGAGACGGTGGGCAGGGCCCTCAGACCCGGTGCCATCGTCGTCTATGAATCCACCGTATATCCTGGCGTCACTGACGAGGTCTGTGCCCCCGTCCTCGAACGCGTGTCGGGTCTCCGGCGTGGTGTCGATTTCAAGCTTGGTTACTCGCCTGAGCGCATCAATCCGGGTGACAAGGTCCACACGCTCGAACGGATCGTCAAGGTCGTCTCGGGTGAAGATGCCGAGTCGCTGGAGCGGGTGGCTGCGCTGTACTCGGCCATCGTGCCGGCAGGCGTTCACCGTGCGGCCAGCATTCCCGTCGCCGAGGCCGCCAAGGTCATCGAGAATACCCAGCGTGACGTCAACATCGCTCTGGTGAATGAACTGGCCATGATCTTCGACCGGCTGGGCATCCGGACGCGCGACGTGCTCGAGGCGGCGGGAACCAAGTGGAATTTTCTGCCGTTCAAACCGGGACTCGTCGGGGGACACTGCATCGGGGTCGATCCGTACTACCTGACGACCAAGGCGCAGGAGCTAGGCTACCACCCCGAGGTGATCCTCGCAGGGCGCCGCATCAATGACGGTATGGGTGCCTTCGTGGCTCGCAAGCTGGTCAAGATGCTCAGTCTCTCGGATCGACCGGTGCGTGCCGCCCGGGTGGCAGTACTCGGGCTCACCTTCAAGGAGGACGTCCCCGATCTCCGGAACAGCAAGGTGCCGGACATCGTCGCCGAGCTGCGCGAGTTCGGGGTGGAACCCCTCATCCACGATCCGATGGTCACGGCGGAAGACGTTCAAGAGGAATACGGCCTGGAACTCGCCTCCCGCGAGGACCTGGTCGATCTCGACGCGGTCATCCTCGCCGTGGCACATCGCTCGTTCCTCCAGCGGGGGACCGAGGAGTTGGTGGCCATGCTGAAGGGCCGCCAGGGCTGCCTTCTGGACGTCAAGGCCGTCCTGGACCCTGCCGGGTTGCCCGCCAGCGTGCAGTACTGGAGTCTCTGACGCTCATGAACCAGCCAGTCGCCATACTCGATGCCCTGCTTGCCGCCGAGCGCCATCGCTGGCTCGTCACCGGTGCTGCCGGGTTCATCGGCTCCCATCTCGTCGAGACGTTGCTTCGTGGGGGCCAAGACGTCGTGGGTCTCGACAACTTTGCCACCGGACATAGGCGAAATCTGGACGACGTGAGAGCTCGGGTCGGTGAGGAAGCGTGGGCCCGACTTCGTTTCATCGAAGGCGACATCCGGGAGCTCCGGGACTGCCAGGAAGCCGTCAGCGGGGTCACCTACGTCCTGCACCAGGCAGCGCTCGGATCGGTTCCCCGCTCGATTCACGACCCCATCACCTCCCACCGGGCCAACGTGGACGGCTTCCTGAACGTGCTGGAGGCGTCTCGCCTCGCCGGTGTTCGCCGTGTCGTCTATGCGTCGTCGAGTTCCGTCTACGGGGACCATCCGGGATTGCCGAAGCGAGAGGAACTGACGGGGAGTCCCCTCTCCCCGTATGCTCTCACCAAGCGCATCAACGAGGAGTATGCGGACGTCTACGGACGCACGTACGGCTTCGAGGCCGTGGGTTTGCGCTATTTCAACGTCTTCGGAGCCCGTCAGGATCCGGACGGCCCTTACGCGGCCGTCATCCCCCGCTGGGTCGCGGCCATGCTCGCGGAGAAGGCCTGCGTGATCAACGGGGACGGCGCGACCAGCCGGGACTTCTGCTACGTCGCCAATGCCGTCCAGGCCAACATCCGTGCCGCTCTGTCGACCACTCCCGGATTGGCGGGGCAGGTCTTCAACGTGGCCGTCTCGGAGCGGACGGATCTCCGGACGCTGCACGGACTTCTACAAGAGAATCTTCTGGCGCTCGGGGCGATCGACACTCCAATGGCGGCAGAGCACGGTCCGTTCCGTGCGGGCGATGTACGCCATTCTCTTGCGGACATCTCGCGAGCGGGTGAGGCGATCGGTTACCGGCCAACGCATGCCCTGGCGGACGGTCTGCGTGAGGCCTTGCCCTGGTACATCCGGTCGCTCGATCCGGTGACCTGAAACCGCTTCACGATTCGATCACCCGGTCGAAGCGGTTCCTGTGACGTTGCGCATGTTCCGCCCCGATGAGGATACCGAGCAAGACCTGCAGGGACAGGGTCGTGAAGAAGTTGTGGCTGAACAGCAGGCTCGGCGCGATGCCGGCGAGCCAGATGCCAGGGTTTCGGGTTCCGTAGATCAGGGCGAAGGCGATCCAGACCGGGATCGAGCCAAGGACCCCCCAGTTCACCAGATTCTCGACGAACTCGTTGTGGCTCGACAGATCGACGATTTGCTTCAGGTAGTGGTAACCATTTCCCCACCAAGGGGATTGACTGAACGCCTCGAGACCGAGCCAGACGAGTCGACCTCGCTCGTCGCTGCTGTCATCCCCTGAAAATCGCCCGAAAAAGGTTTCCAATACCAGATTGCCTTCCCCGGTCAGCGAAGTCACGACACCGGTTACCAGGGCTGCGCCGACGGCGGTGGCGAGCCAGATGAGTGTCCGACGCGACAGCCCGCCCTGTAGCGTGACCAGCAACCAGCGCAGGCCCAGAAAGAGGCTCGGAGCACGTGACTGCGCGAGCACGATGATCGCCACCATCGTCAGCCCACCCGGAATCCGGAGCCAGCGCCCTTTCCCCGTGCTGGCGAAAAGCAGGATCTCGAACAGGAGCAGGGCCAGAGCTGCCGTCATGTTGGGATTGTGGAATCCTCCCGGCCGGAGGATGAGTCGGTTGACCTCATCGTCGGTCCCTGCGTTCTGCAAAGCCAGGACCCCTGTCAACTGCGCCACCTGACCTGCGCCCAGCACGAGGAGGGCCATGACAGCCCAGCGAGACAGGCCAGCCTGGAAAGCGACTCCTTCGTGGTGAGAGGCCAGGCTGATGAGCGCATGGGCCAGGGTGAAACCCGTAAGGGCATACATGGCTGAGGTGAGGTCCATGAAATCCATGCGACCTGCCAGCGTGTTGCCCAGGTAGACGCATGACAGGATGAGCACTCCGCCGATTCGATGAGCCGGCATATGGACAAAGGGTCGCGAGCGCCAGTTCCGGTCCAGGCTCATCGACGCCAAGACGGCGAGGCACATGACCGGAAACGGGACAGGAAGCATCGTATAGAGTCCCGTCCCCAGAACCATGACGAAGGCGCCTGCGAACAGTGTCGAAGGCTTCGGTAGGCGAAGACGTTGCCGGAT
>JBEIFE010000236.1:0-3860 GCA_040382575.1 Candidatus Sericytochromatia bacterium | reverse complement strand
CGATTTCCGGCCTGACGTTCGGTCCGGATCAGCGTGCCGAGGAGACTCACCTGGTCTCGCGAGATCGTCTCGAGGATATCCTGCATGAGCGCCATACGTGCCGCGTCGGTGGATGCGGACATCCCCTCGGCATAGGCGACCTGCGCGCAGGCGTGGATGGCCCCCAGGAGGGACTGGTCATGGAGACAGACCAGACGGAGAACGGCCAGGGCCAGAACCCTGGCGTCGAGGTCGGAGAGTCTTCCCCCGTTCAGGAGGCGCAGATCGGGCTCGTTCGGATCGTCCATGGAGATGCTTGTGCCCGATGAACGGGGAACCTAACCCGGACACAAGGGAGGCTCTCGTCCAAGGTGTTGCCCGTGCGGGTACAGAAACACCGGAATACGTATGTACGGAGGGCCATACCGTGAGAGGGTTCGATCTCGGCGTCCTGCTGCGCTCTTCGATGTACCGGACGGTTCGGGAGCAGGCGGAACGCCTCCTCAAGCATCCGGATGAGGCCAGAGCCTTGCTGAAAGAGGCGGCGTCACGTCTCCAGGAGGCGATCGCCCCGGGTGGCCAGATGACGGCGATCCGGGAGGAGGTCCTGACACTCATCCGCCTCACCTCGGCGTACATGAACCGCACCTACACGGACCTCCCGTGGCAGAGCATCGTGGCTGCACTGGCAGCGCTCGTCTATCTGGTGATGCCCTTCGATGCCCTGCCCGATTTCATCCCCCTGGGGGGATTCCTGGATGACGCGGCCGTCCTGGGATTCGTCATCAAGAGCATCCGTGATGATCTCCGTCGATTCCGGTGGTGGGAGGAGGCCCATCGCTCTCCCCCTCGAATGGGGTGATTTCACCCGAAACTTCGTCTCGACTTAACGTCAGTCAATCGCGCAGCCTGCGACAAGATCCTCGGTTCCCCGCGGTGGAGGTGTCCGAGATGGCGATGCGTTCCGAACTGTCCGATCTGAATCATCGGAAGCCCCCCGTTCCTTCTCGAACCGCTGCTCGACCCGAGAACGGTCCCCGAACCGCACCGACCTCGAACCCGGACCCTGCATCGATACCCGTTCCCCGGCAAGATACTTTCAGCCCTTCGCCACCGACCCGGGAGCAGATCGATGCCTGGCGAAGCACGATCCACGCTCTCCGGCAGATGCCTGACTTGCCAAAAGGCGTCCTCCCCATGCGCGCATGGGTCTCTGAACAGGCACCTCGCATCGAGGCCGCAGAAGGGGCCCTTGCCCGGCTGACCGAGGCGCAGTTCGATCATCGCATCCCGGGTGAAGATGAATTGATGGCCCTCACGGCGACCGTCCACGAGGCGCGCACCAGGCTGCAAGAGGGCCGCGAGCGTTCGGGCCTGCAGGCACCCGTTCCGCCGCTCGATCCCGGCCGTCCTGCATTCGAATTGACCCAGGGCACCAGCCAGATGATGCAGCATCCTCTGACGGCCCTGTTCGGCGTTCTTTTCTTTCCCGTGGCCATCTCGGTGGACAGCATCGATGCGATCACTCGCCCCGTGCAGGCTGGACGCTATCCCAGGGAGTTGAAAGCCTACCGGGAGCGCCTTGCCGAGTACGAGAAGGCGCGCGACGTTCCGAACCCGTGATCGTCTGATCGCACGCTGCGGTCCACCCGGGGTATGCGATTGCCATGAACGCCCCCGTTCCGTCATCATCCGGTCGGTCATCCCCATGGGATGCCCTGGCAAGCTCCCGTCATTCGTGGCGACCTTCTGCTGCGGGTTGCTGGCTGGCATGGTCTCTCGCAGGCCCCCTGGTTCCTGGCATCAAGAGTCTGCAGCCCTTCTGGCTGGAATTCTGCCTCCCCCCTCTGGCCATCCTCCTCGGCACGATGGCCTTTCCGAGGTTGAAACACCGACAGTCCTACCTGGGGGCCGCGGCCCTGTGGACCTTCGCTCTCGTGACCGTGAGAGGCGTCTGTGGCCCCATGGACGGGGTCGAGTGGATATCCCTGCTGTCTTTTCCTCTCATCGTCGCCCTTGCCAGCGAAGACGCCGTCCTGGCGACCTCGCTCACCGGGGTCATGCAGGTGCCCGTTCCCGGCGTTCTGGATGTCCGGGCCTGGCGATCGCGTGACATGCCTTCCCATGTCCTCGCCGAATTGAGACGTCTCGATGGCGAGGTGAACGGCGATGGCTCTTCTGGACCGCGCGTCGAAAGTCCGGAGCGGCAGCAAGCTCGTCTGAAACTTGGCCTGAACGCGGAGGCCAGTCCCGAGCAAATCCGGATGGCAGTCGAGCCGTTGCGTCAGGCCTGTCAGGCGAAACGAGACACTTCCCCCCGAGCCGCCTGGGTCAAGGAGCGCCTCGCACTCGAGGCCTTGATCGAACAGGTCCTCGCGGAGTCCGACCCGGCACCGCTGCCGGGCGTGACCTGGACGCTTTCCGATGCCGTGTCGCGCGCGATCGCCTCGGAGGATCCGGTCAGAAGGGAGCTGGCCTTCAGGGTCTACTTTCACGCGCAGCCGGAGCAACTGAGGGGCCAGTTTTCCCGCCACCGCGAGGCGATCGCCAGGGCGATCGCAAAGGACGACGTGACGGCTCTCAAGGTCTGGAACCTCTCCGCCCCTCCACGCCCCTCCGTCCAGCCAGGCACTTCGGCCAGGGGACCGGAAGCGAAATCGTCTCAGGCCTTCACGACGGCCACTCCGGCCAGTCCCTCGCCTGCGCCCACGCGACTCTGGCCAGAAAAGGGAGGACTGCATCCGGTGGTGGCGCATGCCACGACCCGGAAATATCACGGATCCGGCTGTCCCTACGGGAGCAAGATATCCTCACGTAACCGGGTGAAATTTTCGAGCGAGCGTGAAGCGATCACTCGCGGTTACTTCCCCTGCTTGGTCTGCTTCGGCAAACCCAGGTTTTGACGTGACTTTCATGCGATGATCAGCCTCATGCAAGCCACGCTCTCCCATGACTGCATCCTGACCGCGAGACTTTACCTGGGTGCCTTTCCACACGAGCATCACGGTGACGTGCTCGCTCGTCTCGGCATCCAGGGGATCCTCACGATCCTCGATGACGACGATCCCCGGGACCTTCCCCCGGACCTCCGCAGACGATTCGAGTGGGCGCGCGTTCCCGTGCGTGACGGACTACTCGGCGGCGTTCCCTCGACCCGGGATCTGGCAGATGCCGTGGGGGTCCTGCGGGACTGGGAGCGCGCCGGAATCCGCACGTCCTACGTCCATTGCTGGTACGGGATGGGACGTTCGCCGCTGGTCGTGATGGCACACCTGGCCACCGGGTCCGGTGACCGGGAGAAGATGAGTCTATCGGAGGCGATCGCGTGGGTTCGTCAGCATCGACCAGAGGCCAATCCCTCTGCGCGCCAGATGATGGCCCTCTCGGAGTACCTGCATGCGACGGTGACGGATCCCCGGTTCAATCCCGCCACATACGAGGTCTCGAACCGGGTGGTCCGGAGCTGACGATTTCCCTGGCGGTTCATTTACCCGTTCGGGCGATCGCCGCCTGCAGGCGTACCAGGTGGTTCATCATGACCGCATGTCCCGTGTCGCCGCCGGCAACGGCACGGTTGGCTGCGCGCCAGTCACCGCGTTGCGCAGCCGAGACGACCCCGCGATCGAGCCAGTACTGGACTGCCACGAGGGCTGCCACGTCTCCGCGCAGGGCCAGATCGGGATTCCTCTCGAGCGGGAATCCCCGCTTGCATACTCGAGAATGGGGCGCATGCCACTCTCGAGTAGCGAGATCGCCACGAGCGCGAGCAAGGCTTGTCGATCGGTGATGCCGAGTCTGGCACACGCTTCCTGGAGCAGGGGCCAGTTGGCACGGATGTTCCGTCGAGGTGCCCCGACGGCATCGGCAATCTCGTCCGCCGT
>JBEIFE010000235.1:0-3871 GCA_040382575.1 Candidatus Sericytochromatia bacterium | reverse complement strand
GGGGCACAAGTTCGGCGGACCCGGTGGCATCGGATTCCTGGTTCGTCGTCGCGGCATCGCGCTCGAGCCCTTGCACCACGGGGCCGGCCACGAGGACGGTCTACGTTCAGGCACGCATGCGGCGTCATTGATCGTCGGACTCGGGATGGCCTGTGATCTGGCCCGTCGAGAGCAGGAATCCGACGCCCTGCGGATGGCTACCCTGCGAGATCGCCTCCAGTCCCAGCTCCAGCTTGGCATTCCCGGGCTCATCGTGAATGGTCATGCCTCGCTTCGTTTGCCCCATACGCTCAATGTCTCGCTGCCTGGCCTGCTCGGGCTGCACTGGCTTCAAGCCGCTCCGGGGGTCGCTGCGACCACGGGGGCGGCATGTCACTCTGACCGGATAGAGCCTTCGGCCGTCATGAAGGCCCTCGGTCTCCCGCTCGCGGTAGCGGGTAGCGCCGTGCGTCTGAGTCTCGGCCGCGCCACCACCCGGGAACAGGTCGACGAGGCCGCGTGGCAACTGGTCGATGCGGCACGGTCCTGCCTCGATACCCTCAGGAAGGCGTAGAACTTGTCAAGCGCTCCAGCATCTTCGTTCCGTGAGGCTCTCCGTGTCCTGAAACCGGGCCCGTTCCGTCGTTACATCGTCGGTGAAGGGATCTCGATGACGGGTACCTGGATGCAGGTCATGGCCCAGAGCTTCGTGATGGCCTCGCTGACGGACCGAGCGATCTGGCTCGGAGCGGTCAATCTGGCATCCGGCATTCCCATGCTCCTGTTGACCATGGTGGGAGGGACCGTGGCCGATCGCGCTGACAAGCGGTTCGTCCTGATCATCTGCCAGCTGGTCCAGATTGCGCTCGCGGTCGGTATGGGGACGCTGGTGGCGACCCATCGGCTCGATGCTTCGACGATCTGGCTGGTCCCGGCCTTCGCGCTGGTTCTGGGCATCTCGAACGCCTTCGAGATGCCCTCGGCTTCCGCCCTCGTTCCGGAACTCGTGGAGCCGTCCGAGATCGGGGCGGCCGTAGCCGTCGATCGGGCCGTCTTTCATGCGACCCGTCTCGTGGGTCCCGCTGTCGCCGGTGTGGCCGTGGCGACCCTGGGGCCTGGTGTGGCATATTACGTCAATGCATTGACATTCTTTGCGCTCATCGTGGCGCTGCGTTCTCTGCCACCTGCGCGTGCCCCTCAGGGCGAGGAGGCCGGTAGCGAGGGGGGGGGATTCAAGGCCGGCGTGCGCCATGTCATGACCGACGCACCGACCCTGGCCATGGTCTCGATGCTTGCGATGACGACGGTCTTCGTGTTTCCGTTCGTCCTCATTCTCCTGCCCCTGTACGTGACACATGAATTACATCTTCAGGCCACCCAGATGGGCCTACTGATGTCCGTGGCCGGTGTCGGTTCCCTCAGTGGTGCCGTCGGTCTGCTGAGCATTCCGCGTGCCAGGCGTCCTGCAGCACTCACCGTGTCACTTTTCGGCGTGGCGGCTGCGCTCGCGGGTCTGAGCATCGCCCACCATATCGTCCAGGTGGCCTTCTGTCTCGTGGTTCTGACCGTCTGCGTGTCGACGCTGGTTGGAATCGGTAACACCATCGTCCAGGAGCGCGCTCCCTCGGCGATCCGTGGCAGGGTATCTGCCGTGGCTGGGCTCAGCTTCTTCGGTCTCCAGCCCATCGCGGGCATGGTCATGCCGTCGCTTTCTGATCAAATCGGGATGCGTCTGACGTTGCAGGCGGCCGTGGTCTGTTTCTTGTTCGGCGCCGGGTACCTGCTCTTCGGTACGGCCAGGGTTCTCCAGCACGCGAGCCACGAGCCTCGTGAACGCGAGGTTTCTGCAGAGGCAGGAACCTAGACCGAGCGGAACCGGCGTTCGGCCTCGCGCACCGATTCTTCGTCGAACAGTTCCAGTTCGAGTGCGATCACCCGGAAGGCGAGGCGTACCTCGAGGAGGTCGTGGACGATCGCGACGAAAATGCAGGTGAGCCCGCCCAGAAAGGTGCAGCGTGGCCCCCACGTGAGCCAGGATGTTCTCGCCGGCAAGGTCTGGATCGCCGCGAGAGCCACCGATGTGACCACCAGAAATCCGATGGCGGCATAGAGCAGGAATTGCGAATCGCGAAGGTGTCTCGTCCGACGGACGAGCAGGGCGATCTGCCTCTCTACGCTCCGGATACGGGTTGCTTCCTGCGCGGACAGCACCTGCTCGGCTGCAAGTTGACGCCTTTCGGCGTGCAGACCACGGATGCGGTCGACGAGAGCGGAATACTTGCTCTGCGTCTGCGAGGCCAGTACGGCCGAACCGGATACCCCGAGCATCGGGGCAAGTGCGGCCGAGATGAAGGATGACGGATCCAGCAAGCTGCTCATGGCCTCCATGCTAGGTCTCGGCCAGGACCGTGACAAGCCGTCTGGATCACCGCCATTCCCGGTGTACCCTCATCCCATGGCAAGGGGGACAGGAACTGCTGAGTGTTCTGTCTGTGGCGGTCGCGATCCCCGGAGGGGATCCTGTCATCCCCGAGAGGAGGGCAGGATGATTGCTAGCCCGAATCGTATCCGGCTCAACCGGTATTTCTTGCCTCTGGTGACGGGGCACCTGCTCGTCACGGCATGTGCTCCGTTCCCCGGTGTCTCGAGCGTCAGAGAGGACATCGTGGTCCGACCAGCGGGGGAGCTTCCTCCCTATCCATACGGGCAGCCTGCCGAGCCTTCCGTGGGGGCTTCCGAGGTTGCGGGCTGCGTGATCGACGGCGGACGCCCGGTCCAGGGACTGGAAGTGTCGCTCGTCGAGGAACGGTCATGGCGATCGATCCCGCTGAAAACGGGGCCAGATGGAGTTTATCGGACACGAATCGTCCGTCCGGGGCGCTACCATGTTCACTACTACAATGACCGGGACATCGTTCGAGTCGGCTTCTGGAAGACACGGTCACTCGAGCTGGCTCGGGGCCAGTCAGGCATCTGGCCTGCCTGGGACGTTCACCTGAAGGGCATGCGAAACGAGCCCTCTCAGGGAGCGTCGGTGGTTCCGCCTTTGACCGTGCGCATCGTGCCTCATGTCCAGGCCTTGCGGGTCTGGTTCCGGCTTCATGACCGGGGTGGCCCGGGAGGACAGGCCCACTTCGTGAGTCCCGTCATGGATGGTCGCGGTCAGGACCGATACCGTTTTCCGCAAGAAGCGACTCGCCCCGGCTTCCAGCTCTGGGGCTACCAGTGGGATGCCGGGGCGGCAGGCGAAGGCGGGTGTCTGTTCCAGGATATATCGATCCGGGCTCAGTAGAACCTGTCGGGATTCACTGCTCGCCCGTTCATTCGTACCTCGAAGTGAAGATGCGGACCGGTGGCATGGCCCGTCTGGCCGATGGTGGCGATCCGTTCACCTCGTGTCACATGATCGCCGGTTCCCACGAAGACCTTCGAGCAGTGGGCGTAGCGGGTGACCATCCCGTTGGAGTGGCGGACGTCCACCATACGACCATAGGCACCGCTCCAGCCGGACGAGACCACGACACCCTCGCGGACGGCGCGGATGGGGGTTCCGACGGTATTGCAGATGTCGACCCCCTGGTGCATGTGGCCATCGCGGTGACCGAAGCCACTCGAGACCCGACCGGCGGCTGGCCAGAGCATGCGCTTGGCCGCCAACCGGCCAAGGTCACCGATGAGGCCTCGCGAGGCGATCTTGCGACCATCGCGGAGGCGGTACTTCCGATCACTTCTGGTTTTGTCACCATGTTCGGACGCCTGGTTCGCGTTTCCGGCAGGAATCACCAGCAGGTCACCGATCTGGAGGCGAGAGTGGGGCGTCAGTCCGTTCGCGGCCAGAAGGGCACGGGTCTTGATTCCCGTACGATTCGCGATGACCGAGGGATTGTCACCT
>JBEIFE010000234.1:0-3884 GCA_040382575.1 Candidatus Sericytochromatia bacterium | reverse complement strand
CCTGGGACGCGTGATCTTGCGCGCCGCGGGCTGCTTCGACCCCCTGTCCTACCGGCGAACGGAGTTGCTCCTCGAGATGGCTCGCCTCGGTTCGGCCCATCCCGGACTGGCCGGGCTGATCGAGGCCTCCGGTAAGATCCGCGCCCTGCCCGTGTTCAAGGTGCCCGGCTGGGGGGACCTCGTCGAGCTGGGGCAAGAACTCGTGACCTGGCATCGTCACGTGGCTCACGTCCATCTCGGCGGGGAACTCGTGCCTCGCCCGTGAACCGTCCGGTCCGGGATGGACCAGAAACCTCGTCCACCTCGCCATCGACCCTCCCCGACCGGGGGGGGTCGAATGGTGTCTGACCTTCCGGAAGTTGCCCACCCCCTGCCTGCCACGGAGAACCTGCATGTCCGAACCCACCGGAATCCCCGTCTCGGGGGCCCAAGAGGCCCCACCCGAGGTCCTCGAGGCCTTTCTGCGCTTCGCCCGCGAGCATCCCTCCCTCTTCCAGGGCAAGTCTCTCGACCCATCCAGGCTCCGGCTGGCCCCGCGCCACGTCACCTTCCGGTGCATCGCCTGCGGAGAACCCGTCCTGAGCGGGCTCGAGAACTGCCCGTCCTGCGGTGCTTCCACCCGTCAGACGCTCAAGGGCGGCGACCTGCTCCAGGGGCGATACCGTATCGGGGAGCGGCTCGTCGCGACGGGAGGCTTCGGTGCCTTGTACGTCTGCGAGGATCTGCAAGAGCCCGGAGTCCCTCTGGTGCTCAAGCAACTCCAGCACGGTCGCGGGGGGCGTGAAAAGGACCGCGAGCTCTTCTACAGGGAAGGCGAGCTGCTGAGAACGCTCGATCACCACGCCCTGCCTCGCTTCCATGATGCTTTCGAGCGACAGGGATCTCTGTATCTGGTCATGGAGCGCATTCCGGGCGTGACGCTCGGTCAGTGGCTCCGGGCCAAGGGCGCCATGAACGAGGCCCAGGTCCAGGCCCTGCTGCCCCAGATGCTCGAGGTGCTGAGCTACCTCCATCACCAGCCCGTTCCCATCGTGCACCGGGACGTGAAGCCCGGGAACTTCATGCTCACCCCGGACGGTCACATGACGTTGATCGATCTGGGCGGCGCGACCTCTCCCCACCCGACGGAGCGCGAACTCGAAGCCAACGGCCTACCACGGGATCTGACCTCGGTCCTCACGCGGGGCTTCACGGCACCGGAGATCTTGCTGGGCGGGTCGGCCGTCCCCGCGAGCGACCTGTTCTCGATGGGTGTGACCTGCCTGTTCTTGCTGTCAGGCAAACATCCGTTCACCCGGTACGAACCCCTCAGCGGCACCTACCGTCTGGACGATCTCGAGCTGTCGGATGCATTGAAGCCGATCCTGCGCAGGCTGGTGGCCTGGCCGCTTGCCGATCGCTACGGCGATGCCGAAGAGGTTCTCGAGGATCTGCTCACGGCAGGCATCATCCGCCCGATGCGCTCACCGGGGACGTGATACGCTCCCGCGCTCCCGGCTCACGGGAAAGGGGGCAGGCTCCCTTGATGGGAACCTGCCCCCCCGGGGGATCCCGGCACGCACCCGACGGATGTCGTGCCGGGAAAGCGCGTCCTTACGGATCGAGCGCCGGGTTCGAGACGAGGACGTCTGAACCGGTCTCGCCCAGGACGTTGTTGAGGATGACCATCGCCCGCAGGGTCTCGGTCGGGATGTCGTACTTCCAGACCTTGAAGCTGTGCAGCACCTTGGTCTCGAAGATCAGGCTGCGGCCATCGTCGCAGAAGACGGGATCGAGGATCGTCGCCTTCTCACCGCCGAGGTTCACGCCGAGGTTGGGATAGGGCACCGTGTCGATCATGCCGGTGGCACGGTCGAGCACCAGGAGCCGGTGGTCATTGTCGAAGCGCCAGCCGTTCTGGTCGTCTGCGCGCTTGTTGTTGACGGTGAAGGCCACGAAGCGGCCATCTAGGTTGATCGCGACGTGACCGATGCGGTCGGGACGTCCCGCAAGCGCCGAGCCACTGAGGGGCAGCAACTGGAACAGGTGCGGGTTGATCACGTCATACAGGTAGAGCAGGCCGTCGATGTTGACGACCAGGAAGCGGCCATCGCCCGAGATGTCGAGGTCGTAGATGATCCCCGAATCGTGATGCCCGTTGTTGTAGAGGGCGTTGGCCTCGGCCGCGATCTTGGCGAGTTCGCGGGTCTTGGTGTAGTAGGCGCCGTCCGTCTCCTTGAGGACGACGGTGCCGCGGTTGCTGACGTAGGCGATCATGCC
Organism: Candidatus Sericytochromatia bacterium; assembly: GCA_040382575.1. Taxonomy (GTDB): domain Bacteria; phylum Cyanobacteriota; class Sericytochromatia; order S15B-MN24; family UBA4093; genus JAYKJE01. The sequence goes on along the minus strand of JBEIFE010000234.1, from coordinate 1,625 downwards.
GCCATCCGCCGTGATGACGGCGCGCGGACCACCCTTGCCCTCGCTCTGACCATCAAAGGCGACGGTGATGCGCTCCTCGGACACCATGTCATAGATGAAGACCTGGTGGCCGAAGCTGAAGAGCACCTTGCCGTCAGCGAATGCCGTGGGGTTGAGGACGGCCAGCGAAGTGCAGCTGCTGGGACCCTCGACGTTCTTCTGGCTATCGGTGAGGTCCGAGACCTCCGAGTTGAGTCCTGCGAGCGCACCGTTCAGGATGAAGACATCCTTGATGGCCTCATCCCACAGGAATAGCGACCCGGCCGAGTCGTGGCCACGGCACTCCTCGATGCAGGCCGAGAAGGCGATGAACCGGCAATCGGCATTGAAGATGGGGGCCGCGACTGCCGCGGCACCCGCGGGCGCTGCAGCGGTCGGGCAGGTCGGGCAAGGGGCGTTCACGAGCTCCGCGCTGGCCGGCTTGACCTGGTTGGAATCGCGAATGACGACGGGATCGGCGGGCCGCGCACCGCCCTGGTCGGGGGCCGGGCCCGTGCCGGTCGGCGAGCCCGAGCAGCCGGTCGTCGCGGACATCGCGAGGGACAGGGCCATCAGGGCCCGCTTCTGGACTTGGGTCATGGAAGCACCTCTCAGATCGATCGAGTGGGCATCCGGGGGGCGCCGCCTCCTGGTGAGGCCTGGCTATATTCCTTCCGATGTCCCGCACACCCGGGGCACCGGTGACCACGTCGCGGGCGTCCCTCCCGCATGGCTCTTGTTTAACGCAGCCCGGCGAAGCTTCCAGCGTCGAGCATGCACGAGATCGGGCGCCCGGGTTGGTCCGGTCTGGACGATGCCCTGCGAGGTCCCGGCTCGCCCCCGTCCCCAAAGCGTGCGCCCCCCGTGTTATGATCGCCCCGATCGGGTGGCTTCCGGGCCCCCATGACCAGACCGCACGACCCCGCACGAAGGAGTGTTGCCGTGAGAGTGGTTGTCTGCCTCAAGCACGTCCCAGACACCAATGAACCCAAACGTTTTGACCCCGAGACCCGCACGCTGGTCCGGGAAGGCCTGCAGAGCATCATCAACCCGATGGATGATTACGCGCTCGAGCAGGTGCTCCAGTGGAAAGACTCGAACCCCGATCTCGAGATCGTGACGGTGACCGTCGGCCCCGAGGCTGCGCGCGATACCATCAAGAAGGCGCTCGCCAAGGGTGCCGACCGCGCGGTACTCGTGACGGACCCGCGTCTCGCCGGCAGTGACTACCTCGGAGTGGCACGGACCCTGGCCGCCGCGATCCAGCAGATCGGCGAGGTCGACGTGCTGGTGGCAGGCGTCCGCTCGTCGGACTCGGACACCTACCAGACGGCGCCGGCCACGGCCGAGTTGCTGGGCTGGCCCCAGGTGACGCTCGGCAAGCAGGCGAGTCTGCAGGCCGATGACCGCGCCGTCGTCGTCGAGCGTGACGTCGAGGGTGCCGTCGAGGTCGTCTCGGTGGGCATGCCTGCCCTCGTCACCATCGGCAAGATCTCGACCGAGCCCCGCCTGCCCTCGTTCAAGGGCATCATGGCCGCCAACAAGAAGGAGCTGAAGGCCCTGTCGCTCGACGACCTCGGCCTCGCCCCCGAGCAGGTGGGTGCTGT
>JBEIFE010000233.1:0-3887 GCA_040382575.1 Candidatus Sericytochromatia bacterium | reverse complement strand
TTCGCTGGCGGCGTCACGGGCTGGACCGCCACCGACGGCTTCTCGGCCGTTCCTCTCGCCAAGGGCACCACGATCCTCGATTCGCGCCTTTACCTCGAGGTCAACAAGGACCTCACCATCGGCGCCGCTGCTCCTACCGTCCACCTGCTCGAGGGCGTGGGTGATGGAGTCGAGCTCGGTATCGGTGCGCAGACCAACGGTGCTTTCGGTCCCGGCGGCCTCAGCCAGCTGAGCACCCTGTATCCCTGGCTCCGTGCCTCGATTCCTGCCATCTCATCGGATGCCGCCAAGGTCGGCTACATGGCTGGCGTCTTCGTTCTCAATACCGCTGACGGCAAGTCGCAGACCCTGACCCCCGGCCTGTCGCTGCTCATCGATATCCCGATGGGTGGCAGCACCGCGGGCATCAACCTTGGTTATAAGCGGGACTATTCCAACGCCGCCGTCGACGGCAACAAGGCCGACTGGGGTACCGCAGGCCCGCAGTACGCCTCGCTGAACTTCAATGACACCTGGTCGGCCGGTGGAATCAACTTCTACGACGAGGTCTTCACCGACTTCAACCTCACGAGCGGTGACTTCGCTGTCAGCGGTGCCCGTCTCACCGTCGGCTTCCCCGTCAACGACAAGTTCGCCGTCGATATCAATCCCGCGGTGCTCCTGCGTGGCGGCAACGTGATCTTCCAGCCCAACTTCGGCTTCGCCATCACCTGGTAGTGTGAACGCAGGGGAGGCGGCATCGTCCGCCTCCCCGATCCCTCTCGCCCAATGCAAGGGAGACCGTCTTGCTCAACCGTATGAAACTCTGGATGCAGATTTCCGGGATGGCGCTGCTGCTGTCCGTTCCGGCCGGTACTGCAGCCTATTTCTACACCCTCGAGGTCAACTCGAAGGTCGATTTCTCCGCCAAGGAGTCCCGGGGTGTGACCTACCTCAGCCCCGCCAACGGGCTGCTGTCTGCCATCGCCCGCAATGATCTGCGCTCGGACATCAGCAAGGGTCAGGAAGCCGTCACCAAGCTCCAGGAGCTGACGGAACAGCTCGGTGGCGAGATGGCCTCCAAGGCCGACTTTGACAAGTTGAAGACTGCATTCGACAAGCTCAAGGGTGCAGGCTCGATCGACAATGCGCTCGAGGATGAAGTCAAGGCTGCCCTGCTTCCCCTCATCGCCAAGATCGGTGACAAGTCCAACCTGATTCTGGACCCCGATCTCGATTCTTACTACATCATGGACGCCGTGCTGCTGAAGTACCCCGCAATCGTCGACCTGATCAACCAGTACAACGACCTCGGTTCCTCCATCATCGAGCGGCCGGGCGGTCGTAGCACGGAAGAAGAGCGTACCAACCTCACGGTTCTCTATGGCAAGATCCAGGGTGCCTTCGATGGCTTTGCGTATGACCTGGGTGTCGCCGTGGCCAACTACGAGGCCTTCAGCGGCGATACCAAGTTCAAGGGCGAACTCGAGCCTCTGCTCGAGAACCTCAAGGGCAAGGTCGGCAACCTGCTGACGCTTTCCAAGGATACGCTCCAGAAGGCGGGCGCTCCCGTTCCCTCACAGGCGGATTGGGATGCTGCCAACCTGGCGGCCGTCGATGCTGCTGCCGAGTTCAACGATAAGGCCGAGGTCGTCCTCAGCCGGATGCTCGACATCCGCGTCGGCAAGTTCAATGCCAGCAAGAACCAATCTTATGGCCTGCTTGCGCTCTTCGTGCTTCTCTCCGGCCTCGTTTCGGTCATCATTGCCCGGCGCATCATCAGCCGTATCTCGGCGCTCAAGGAAGCCGCCCTGCAGATCGCCGATGGGAATCTCGCGACGACCATCGGCGACGATAGCAGCGACGAACTCGGGGAAATGGCCAGCACGTTCGGTGAAATGGTCAGCCGTCTCCGTGACGTCATCGGCCGGGTTCGCGAAGCAGCCAACGTTGTGGCCCAGGGTTCGGAGCAGATCTCGGCCTCGACCGAGGAGCTGAGCGCCAGCGCCAACATCCAGGCCACCGCGTCCGGTGAGACGTCGAGTTCGATGGAAGAGATGGCTGCCTCGGTGCAGGAAGTCTCGGCCAACTCGAACGCCCTGGCCCAGTCGGTGGAAGAAACATCCAGCTCGATCGCCGAGATGGCCGTCTCCATCCAGACGACTGCCGGCAACGCCGATACGCTCGCGCAGACGGTGCAGGATACCTCGGCCGCCATCGAAGAGATGGCCGCGAGCATCCAGCAGGTCGCTTCGAACGTTTCGGAAGCCAACCGCGTGGCCGCTGAGGCGGTCAAGACCGCCGAGGGTGGTCGCAAGGCGGTGGAACAGACCATCGACGGTATGTCGCAGATCAACCACTTCATGACCGAGGTGGTCGGCGTCATCGAGGGTCTGGGCAAGAGTTCGGCTGAAATCGGCGCCATCATCGAAGTCATCGACGACATCGCCGAGCAGACCAACCTCCTGGCCCTGAACGCCGCGATCGAGGCAGCCCGAGCCGGTGAGCACGGACGAGGCTTCGCGGTCGTCGCGGACGAGGTGCGTAAGCTGGCAGAACGCTCTGCCAAGGCAACCGGTGAGATTGCCCAGCTGATCAAGGGCATTCAGAAGGAAGCCGCTCAGGCCGTCACCTCCACCCAGCACGGTAACGAAGCGATCCAGCGCGGGTCGAAGCTGGCCGAATCTGCCGGTAAGACCCTGACCGAGATCGTGGTCGCGGTTCAGCAGGCGGGCGTCCTGATGACCCACATCGCCGAAACGACGCAGGAGCAGGCTCGCGCAGCGGGTCAGATCACCACGTCGGTTGCTCAGATGAATCAGGTCACCCACGACGTGTCGAAGTCGATGCGCGAACAGGCCAGAGGCTCCGAGCAGATCATCCGCGCCGTCGAGGCGATGAACCGGATGACGCTGCAGGTGTCGAACGCCACCACCGAGCAGAAGAAGACGTCGGGTCTCGTGCTCGGCGCCGTCGACAACATCAACCGCTCGGCCATCGAGTCGGCTTCGGCGACGACGCTCATCGCTCAGTCCGCAGTCGACCTCCAGGAATCGGCTCGCGCCCTGCTGGACACCATCCAGTTCTTCAAGGGTGTCGAGGATGGCCTGACCTTCGGTTCCAAGTCGAAGGCCCTCGAGGTGGTCGTCCGCACCGAGAAGTCGCCCAAGGCGCTCCTCGGCGACGGCCGCCGGTAAAACCGGGTCGGACGGCTAGTCCATCAAGAGAGGGGGGGCCCGGAGGCCCCCCCTCTCGATTTGTGTGCCTCCGGTCCCGACACGTGTCGGCCGGCCGGCGCCCTCTCACCGGGTCAAAGTGAACCGCGCTGCAGCAAGAGGTGCGTCAGGATGCTCGCGATGTACCCGAGCGCGATCGCCCACGTGGCGCGTAGATGGTCGCGCGAGGTATAAAGCCCCCTCGTGCTGCCCAGCAGCCCGACACCTGCCGCGCTTCCCACGGCCAGCAGGGATCCGCCCACGCCGGTCGTGAGGGTCACGAGAAGCCACTGCCCCGAGCTCAGGTCTGGCGCCATGCCGAGCACGGCGGCCATCACGGGCACGTTGTCGATCACCGCCGAGACGAGCCCCACCGTCACGTGTGCCCATGTGGCACCGAGAGCTCCATACAGCGTTGCCGAGGCCCGATCGAGCAGACCGATCGTTTCGATGGCTCCCAGGGCCATGATCACGCCATAGAAGAACATCAGCGTGTCCCACTCCGTCCGCTCCATCTGCCGGAACGTGTCGAGGGGGGCGGTTGCGCGGGTGAAGACGTCGTCCGGCTCGTTGAGCGGACTGACGCGCTTCCGGGTCGTTCGGGCGTGGATCGCGGTTGCACCCTTCAGGAGGCCGAGGCCGAGCATCATGCCGGCCACGGGGGGCAGGTGCAGCAGCTGGTGACCCAGTACC
>JBEIFE010000232.1:0-3898 GCA_040382575.1 Candidatus Sericytochromatia bacterium | reverse complement strand
GGGCGCGCATTCGTACTGTTCACCTCGTACCGGGCCATGAACACCGCCCATGCCCAGATCGCGCCCACCTTGCCGTTCCCGGCGAAGCGCCAGGGAGAGGCCTCCCGCGGGGCCCTCATCGCGTGGTTCCGTGAGACCCCGAATGCCGTGCTGTTCGCCACGAGCTCGTTCTGGGAAGGCGTGGACATCCCCGGCGAGGCCCTCAGCTGCGTGATCATCGACCGGCTGCCCTTCTCGGTACCGGACGATCCGATCGTGCAGGCCCACGTCGAGCGACTGAAGTTGCAGGGGCGGGACTGGTTCCGGGAGTACACGCTCCCGGAAGCCATCATCCGGTTGAAGCAGGGATTCGGGCGGCTGATCCGCACCCGGGAGGACCGCGGTCTGGTGGCGATCCTCGACAACCGTCTCTTCACGAAAGGCTACGGGCAGCAGATCCTGGCGGCCTTGCCGCGGTGCCCTCGAGTCCGGGACCTCTCTCAGGTCCGATGGTAAGGCCTGACCGCCGCGAACGCGCGATTCAGGGCGTGCTGATGAGGTCGAGACCGACGGCGATCGCCTGGCGATCGCGCGACGTGATCTTCTGACCGTAGGCAGGCTTCCAGGCCCAGGCCGTGAAATCGGCGCTGCGGGCGCGGACGAACTCGGGCCAGCTGTGAGTCCGGACCTGGGCCGTGGCCCGGTTGACGGGGTCGACCATGGTCTTGAGAGGCAGACGCTGGCAGGCGGCGAAGAGACCGATGAGGGAAAGCGCGACGAACAGGCGAGTCATGCACGGCTCCTTTGAATGAGACTTCTGCCCATTCATCCCGCGTCAAGAGGCTGTTAATTCTTATGCCTGGTATAACATTGCCCGCATGATACGTTAACATCCGCGACGAGCGATGAGAGCCGTCGCGTCAGCTGACACCGACCGCGATGGAGACCTGTCCGACGGACTGGACCTTGAAGCTGGCGTGGACCTCGGCATACGAGAGCACGGCCAGGGTCGGGAAGTTCCGTTCCACCAGGTTCTTGATATGCGGGCGGATGACGGGGTTGGTGAGCAGAACCGGATTCGAGCCGCGGCCGGTCGCTTCCTGGTGAACGTTCGCCAGACGGGCCAGGATGAGCTGCATGATCTGCGGATTGACGGCCGCCTGGGGACCGGTGGGACTGCTCGTGATGGAGCTCTGGACGGTGTTCTCGACCCCGGGATCGAGCGTGATGACATCGATCGTGCGCTCCTCGCCCGCGACGGACGCACAAAGCTGGCGCGAGAGCTGCTGACGGATGAGTTCGGTCAGCAGGAAGACGTCCTTGGTCATCTTGCCGAAGTCCGTGAGGCGCTCGAGGATGGTCGTCAGGTCCCGGATACTCACGCCCTCGCGCAGGAGGCTCTGCAACACGCGATGGACCTCACTCAGGGCGAGGACCTCGGGAATGAGGTCCTTGACGGTGACGGCAGCCTTCTGACGCACCAGATCGAGCAGGCGCTGGAGATCTTCCCGGTACAAGAGCTCGTTGGCGTGGGTCCGGACGGTGTGCTCGAGGTGAGCCGTGAGCACGTTGGTCGGATCCTGGATGAGGTATCCGAGCTGGGCGGCGCGCTGGGCCTCGGCTCCCGCAACCCAGACGGCGGGCTTGCCGAAGGCGGGATCTTGGGTGGCGAAGCCGACCAGTTCCTGGCTTCCATCGGTAGCGGCCTGCCGGATCGCGAGCATGTAACCGACCAGCAACTCGCCGGAGGCGACCGTATTGCCCTTCACGAGGATCTGATACGAGTTGGGCTCGAGATTCAGGTTGTCCTTGAAGACGATGGGTGGCATGACGAAGCCCAGGTCGAGCGCGATGTTCACGCGCATCGGGATGACGCGATCCATGAGCTCGCCGCCCAGTCCCGGATCCACCAGCGGCACGAGGTCAAGGCCGAGTTCGAGCGTGAGCGGAGGCACGCCCATCATCTTCATGACGTTGTCAGGATTCTTGTAGTCCTCGTCCGCCTCGGGCTGGTAGTCGTCGATGACGTCGTCGAGAGGTAGCCCACCGCCCATGTCGGACGAGGGAATCTGGGGCATCATCTGTCGACGGATCTGGATGAAGGCGGCCCCCCCGAGCAAGAGACCGATGGGGATGAAGAACTGCTTCGGGAAGCCCGGGACGAACGCGATGAGCAGGGACACCACACCAGCGATACCGAGGGACTTGGGGTTGGTGAAGACCTGGTTCTTGAGGTCGGTCGCCAGGTTCTGATCCGATGCGGCGCGCGAGGAGACCAGACCGGCCGAGATCGAGATCAGGATACCCGGGATGAGCCCGACGAGGCCGTCACCGACGGTCAGGATGGCGTACTTGGAAAGCGCCGTCATGACGTCGATCTTCTTCATGAGGATCCCGATCAGGATGCCCCCGACGATGTTGACGACGATCAGGATGATCGACGCGATGACGTCACCCTTCACGAACTTGTTAGCACCGTCCATCGAGCCGAAGAAATTGGCTTCCATGACGATCTCTTCGCGGCGTTTCTTGGCCTGAGTGCCATCGATGAGGCCCGAGGCGAGGTCGGCATCGATCGACATCTGCTTACCGGGCATGGCGTCCAGGGTGAAGCGCGCCGCCACCTCGGCGATTCGCTTGGCGCCCTCGGTGATGACGATGAAGTTCACGATGATCAGGATGACGAAGATGATGATACCGACGATGTAGTTCCCGCCCATGACGAACTCCGCCATCGTCTCGATGACGTGGCCAGCCTCGCCGTTCAGGAGAATGGAACGGGACGTCGCAACGGACAGGGCCAATCGGTACAGGGCCGTGAGCAGGAGCAGGGATGGAAAAGAGGCGAACTCGAGCGGCCGGACGATGTAGAGGGCGACGAATAGGATGAGGATCGCCATGATGATGTTCATGACGATCAGGAAATCGAGCATCCAGGTGGGCAGCGGAAGGAACAGGATCGCCAGGATCAGGATCATCAACGCGGCGATGATGATGTCCCGTAATGGGAGTCCTCCGCGGGAGGAAGCTGCGCCGACCAAGGATCAGCCTCCGGGGCTCAGCCGACGCCCACGCCGAGCTTACGGCGCAGGTTCTGGGCAGCCATGCGGGCCGTCATGCTGGGCATGTTTGCGCCCTGCTGGATACGGTTGAAGACCTCTTCCTGGATACCGGCGTCGAGATACTGGAGCACCTGCTCGGCGAAACCCGGATCGATCGCCGCCAGCACGCCCGCGATGGTGGCCGGTCGCTCGCCCTCGAAGGCCGCAGCGACCTGATCGGGGCTGGCCGAGTACATGAAGTCGAAGGTTCCCCCGCCACCGCCCTGCGCCTGGGCCTGCTCCATGCCCGGATCGTTTCCGTAGCCCGGAACACCATAACCACCCGTGGCGACCGCGGGGTCGAAGCCCCCCATGTTTCCGAAGCCAGGGGCCGTGAAGCCTCCCTGGCCCATATCCAGCCCCGGAAGCCCCTGCCCCAGTCCCGCGAGGGCCTGCGGGTCGAAGCCGGGAAGCGCATCCGACTCGCCACCGAGGGTCGCCGAAAGGGTGTCGAGGGGATTGGCATCCCGACGACCGCGGCGAATGGCCGCGATGATGAGGAACAGGACGACGACGCCGGCGATGATCCCGTAGACGAGGCCCATCGGGATGGCCTTGCCCCTGGCCGCCTTCTTGGCCTCGGTCTTCTCGCGGTCGAGCTGGTCCCGGAGCTGGTCAGCGACGGTGGTATCGAAGTGGACACGCTCCACCGTGACCTGGTCGCGTCGCGCCGCATCAGCGCCGGCGGCGGCGGCGACGATGAGACGGATGCGATCGGCACTCTCTGGCTTCAGCGTATCGGGAACGAGGACCGCGATGGACAGACGTTTCACGTTGCCACTCGAGGGCTGGACGACCTGGGTTTCCTCGTTGAAGGC
>JBEIFE010000231.1:0-3923 GCA_040382575.1 Candidatus Sericytochromatia bacterium | reverse complement strand
TTCATCATACCCGCAAGGCCGGCGGAGATAAACGTTCCATGCCGCCCGCAACGATCGCGTCGTCCCGTGTCCGAACCCGTCCGGTGTCGATCCACGTCCCGCAACGGTCTCGACCGGACCGGCAGGCAAAATTCGGACCGGACCCTTGCCTCCCTCCCGGGGCTTTGCGGGCGGTCGATCGACCGTCCCCCTCTTCAGATGATGAACGCCTCGGGCTCGGGTAATGCGCCCAGGGGCTCTCCCCGACGATGGACTCCGTCCTGGCAGGGATGGCACAGCGGATACACCGTCAGGCGATCGACTCCGGGTTCCAGGAACCGGGTCAGGTCCTGCACGAATGCCGCCATCCGGTGGTGGCGGACCAGGCACTCGAAGACGCTCAGCTGCACGCGCGTGCCATGGCGCAACAGGTAACGCCCCAGCCGCGATCGCCTCCGGTCATCCCGGATGTCGAAGGCCACCACGACGAAGCAGCGATCCACCGACAGATGCACGGGCACGTGAACACCTCCGACACCGGCGTCTCGGGCCCCATTCTGGTCGGAGGACGACGCCCTGGACGAGACGGCACTCGACGGATTCGCATGTCCGGAACGTCCGGAGCGGCTGGCTGCAACGGGAGTCGGAAACGTCAGTCCCGGGAATCGCCTGCAGGGTCGCTGTCCCTGGCACGCTCACGGGAAGCCCGGGCCAGGCGCAGGAAGGTCGCGAGTTCCTCGACCCATCGCAACCGATCGGCGAGGCTGAGGGCCTGAAAGGTCGCCATGCGCTCGTCGCTCAGATGGTAGGTGCGATCGCCCGGATCGAAGTGACCGTTCATGGCGACAGCAACCTTTTCAGATGCTCGATGTCCGCGAGATCCACCGGGCGGCCCGCTGCTTGCTTGAGGGCGATGAGGTCCTCGATCGCCACCACGCGAACCGGTACGCCGAGCACCTCGAGCCGGACGGCTCTGCCTTGCATCGTTTCAAGGTTCACCGGCGGGAACAGCAGCAGATCCAGGGTCACGCCAGCCAGCCCGGGGGCACGAAGCGCGAAGGCCTCCAGGTGGCGCTCCTCGTGCCACTCGCGCAGCAGTTCGAGGTCAGTCAGGCTCTCGATCGGAACCGGCAGCACGGGCTTCATGTCGAGTTCCCGGGCAAGTGCGAGCAAGGCCTGCAAGTTGGTCAGACCCGTGGCCACCACGATGTCGATGTCCATCGTGGACCGCTCGATCCCGTGCAGGGCCACGGCAAGGCCGCCGACCAGCAGGTAATCCACCTGGTGGCGATCCAGCGCCCGGAACAGCTCGAGATAAAACATCTGCCGCCTTCTCCCGGAGCCTCGCCCGGATGTTCCGTCCATCCGGGCATCCCGTTGCATCTTACCCCGTCGCCCGGATTGCCCACGGTTTCATCCGGTGAAATCACTCCTGATCCACGATGGTTTCAGACATCCCCCCACGCTTCCGGAGACCGCCATGACCACCCCCTCCACCCCCGCCACCCTCGCTCGCCTGCTGCTGCGCCACCAGCTGGCCGTCCGCTTCGAGTTGCTGTCCCTCGAGGCCATCGAGGAGCTCGAGGCCGCGATCGCCCGGCTCGTCACCGACCTGGGCATCGACCCGGGCAAGCCCGTCTTGCGGTGCGTGCTTGGCAGCTGCCTGGTCGGTGACCTGCTCGCCCACGGCAAGCGCCTGCGCAACGACTTCGACCTCGTCGCCGCCCAGGTCCTGATGCTCGGCTACATGAACCTCGACCCGCTGGGCCCCGTGCTCGGTGCCGAGACCTACGAGCTCATGGTCGCAGGCGAGCGCTGGGAGGAACTCTTCGACGAGCACTCCTCCGTGCCCTGGCGCGATCGCATGAAGACGGCCCTGTACCGCTTCATCACCCCCGCGCTGGTCGAGCGCTGGGATGCCATGCGCAACACGGACGGGGTCGATCCCGAGCGCCACGCCCGGATGCTCCTGGTCGCGCTCACCCAGGAAGAATCCCGGGCCATGCAGGGCCCCGCCTTCGAACTCGTGGATCTCGCCGCCCTCGAGTCCCGCGAACCCCACCCCTCGACCACCCCCTGACGAGGTGAAGCCGATGGCCCGCCGTCTCCACCAAACGAATCCAGTCTTCACCGGACTCGGCGGTCTCGCGGTCGTCCTCCTCCCGGCGTGCGCGGCACTGTCCTCCGCGCCGAGCGGCGTCGCGCTGTTCAGCCTGGCCTCCGTCCCGCCCGCCCAGGCGCCCGTGTCGAGCGCCTCGGTCTCGAGCGCGCCTGTCGAACCCGTCTCGCGCCCCGTGATCAGCCGGATCGACGTTCGACGCGGCCCCTCGCGGCACGCTGTCGAGCTCACGGCCGAGGCCACGACCCCCGATGGGGGACTCCTGACGTATGCCTGGAGCTTTCCCGGGGGCACCTACACCGGCAACCGCGGCCGCACCGTGGTCTGGACGAACACCGCGGCGCCACAGGCCACGCCCGTCAGCGTGAACATCTCGGTGAAGGTCTCGGATGCCCGCGGCGAAAGCGACACGGGGACGGTGGGGATCACCCTCGGGGCGGATGGCTCGATCCTGTCGGTCAACCAGCCCCCGGTCATCACGGGCATCTCGGCGGCGCGCAACGCCGACGGTCAGCTCGTGCTGGTGGCCCGCGCGAGCGACCCCGACCAGGACCTGCTCGATTTCAGCTGGCTCGCCCTGCGCGGGAGCATCAGCGGCACGGGGCCCGAGGTCGTCTGGTCGCCCCTGGACGTCGCCCCGACCTCGGAGGGGGTCGTGGTGATGGTCTCGGATCCGGGAGGAGCGTCGGCGCGTGCCGGACTCACGTTCCGGGTCCACCGGGAGACGGGTCTCGTGGATCTGGCACCGGTCACGGTGGGGGTTCCCGTCCAGGTGGCCCCGATCGTGAGCCAGCGTGACCTGGCGCTCCCTGCGGGGGTGGGCGTCACGGGCGTTTCCATCGTCTCGCCGACCGGCGGGGCGATCGATCTGGACGCACCCGACCGGGACGGCACGTCGGACCCGCGCTTCACCCCCGCGGCCGCTCTCGAGGGCCGGGTCCGGCTCTCAAACGGTCAGACCAGCCCGCTGGTGTTCTGGTCGTCGTCCAACCCATCCCTGGCCCGGGTGGGCTGGGACGGTCTCGTCCAGGCTCGACCCGATGCCGCTTCCGGCTCGCTGGTCGTCACGGCCCGTTCCCTTCTCGATCCCGAGCAGGTGGCCACGCTCAGCGTGACCGTCCGGACTCTCGGAAATCTCGCCCTGGAGGTCAGGTGACATGACAAGACGAATCCACTGGCTGATGCTCGCCGTGACCGTGGCCGCCTGCTCTGCGCCCAGGCTGAGCACGATCCCGGGCGTGCTCCCGTCCTCGCCGTCGGACCTAGGCACGGGGGGACACAGCTCGGACGGCGTGTCCGGCACCGCGCCATCACCGGCAGCCTCGGAAAGCGAGGTCGGCTACCTGTTCCTGAAGGTCCGCTGGCCCGAGCAGGCCCGCGCGATCCAGCTCCTGCCGGCGAGCGCCCGGACCGTCCGCGTGATGGTCCACGACTCGCGCCGCATCCAGGTCGCCTCGCAGGACGTGACGCGCAATCCGCGCAGCAGCCTCTCGACGGCCATGATCCCGGTCCCCAGCGGACAGGACTACTCCGTCTCGGTGCTGGCCTTCGCTGAAGAGACCCCGGGGCCGGATGCCGAGAGCATCGCGAGCGGCGATGCCAGCAACGTCGTCATCCGCAAGAGCAAGACCACGCAGGTCGCCATCACGCTGGCGCCGAGCTTCGCACCGGCCATCACGGCCCTCGCGCCGTCGAGCGGGGGCGTGGGACGCACGATCACCCTCACGGGTCGCAACTTCGGCGCCGAGAAGGGCCTCATCTACCAGGTGCTGTTCGGCCAGGCGACCGCGAGCGTCGTCACCCGCGTGGATAACCGGACCCTCCG
>JBEIFE010000230.1:0-3937 GCA_040382575.1 Candidatus Sericytochromatia bacterium | reverse complement strand
TAAAGGTTGTTGATGACGACCTTGGGGTTGGCGTCGCGCTTGAGTTCGATGACGACCCGGATCCCGTGGCGATTGCTCTCGTTGCGGAGGTCGGAGATGCCCTCGATCTTCTTGTCCTTGACGAGGTCCGCGATCTTCTCGATGAGCGGGTCAGGGCCCACCTGGTAGGGCAGCTCGGTGATGATGATCGCGTGGCGATCCTTCTTGATGGTCTCGATCTCGGCGATACCCCGGAGGGTGATGGACCCCCTGCCAGTGGTGTAGGCATCGGTGATGCCCCGTTCACCCAGGATGATGCCACCACTCGGGAAATCAGGCCCCTTGATGTACTGGAGAAGGTCTCCATCGGTCAGGGCGGGTTCATCGATGAGCGCGATCAGTCCGCTGCAGACCTCTCCGAGGTTGTGCGGGGGAATGTTGGTGGCCATGCCGACCGCGATACCCGCCGAGCCGTTGATGAGAAGGTTCGGGATCCGCGAAGGCAGGACGCGCGGTTCTTCGGTGGTGCCGTCGTAGTTGGGGGAAAAGTCGACCGTCTCGGATTCGATATCAGCCAGCAGCTCATTCGAGATGCGGGACAGGCGGGCTTCCGTGTAGCGGTATGCAGCTGCAGGGTCACCGTCCACCGAGCCGAAGTTACCGTGGCCATCCACCAGGGGATAGCGGATCGAGAAGTCCTGAGCCAGTCGGACCATCGCGTCGTAGACCGAAGAGTCGCCGTGCGGATGATACTTGCCGAGCACGTCGCCGACGACCGTGGCCGACTTGCGGTGCTTTCGGTCGGCAGTCAAGTTGTTCTCGTGCATCGAGAACAGGATGCGCCGGTGAACAGGCTTGAGGCCGTCTCGAACGTCCGGCAGGGCACGCCCGACGATGACGCTCATCGCATAGTCGAGATAACTCTCCTTGAGCTCGTCCTGGAGAGCACGAGGTAGGACGCGGCTGGTCGGCGGGGTGTCGGACACGAGGGCCTCCGGGACGGATCACGGGCGGATCTGGCGTTTACTGAACGCCAAGTCATGTTACCACGGCGAGACCTGTGGGCCGTCTGATGCGGATGTGCCGGGGGGGCGGAGACGTTTCCCTCCGGATCGCGTTGACAGGCTTCGGATTTCTTGTTACCTTAACCAATGTGTTCCCGGTTCGTCTAAGGGTAGGACGACTGGTTCTGGCCCAGTTAATGGTGGTTCGAATCCATCACCGGGAGCCTCCAAAGACCTCGGATTTGTCCGAGGTCTTTTTTTGTGATTTTCCTCGACGGGTCTGGACAGGGGTTTCGGCCATGGCGATCGTCTTCACGGGATTCATGGGGACAGGCAAGTCGACATTGGCCCGTCTCGTGGGCGATCGCCTCGGCCTTCAGGTCCTCGACCTCGATGATGCGATCGCCCTGAAGGCAGGAGTCTCCATTCCCGAGATCTTCGCCCGGCATGGTGAGGTCACCTTCAGGGCTCTCGAGCACGCGGCGATCGCGTCCATTCCCGATGACTTCGAGGGAATCGTTGCGACGGGGGGAGGGGCCTGGCTCGATCCGGCCAATCGCGATCGCCTCCTGGCGATCGGTCCTGTCATCCGACTGGAAGCCGATCCCGCCGTGCTCTGGGAGCGTGTCAGGGGGAGCGATCGCCCCCTTGCCCGGGACCATGAGGCTTTTCTGGCCCTCTTCGAGAGCCGCAGGGAAATTCTTGCGACCGTTCCTTGGGCGTTACGGACCGATGATGCCGAATGGTCGACACTGGTCGAGCGCATCATCTCCCGTTTCACGGGGCCCGATTCCGATGTGGTGTCGTCTTTCGAGGACCACACCACGGTCATTCGCCTGGCCCCCGGGGCGATCGCGCGTGCCGGGCAGTGGCTGGCGCGCTTTCATCGGCCTGGGCCGTGCACGGTGGTCTCCGAGCAAGATGGAGCGGGGCGTTACGTTGCCCCCCTCTTGGCAGGCCTTTCGAGAGCCGGTTTCCAGCCGCGTGTCCGGTGGATTCCTGCCGGTGAGCAAGCCAAGGACTGGTCGGTCGTGGCGGCTCTGCACGAGGATCTCGCGCGCTCAGGGCACGAGCGAAAGCAACCGATCATCGCACTCGGGGGCGGAGCACTCGGGGATGCCGTGGGCTTCGTCGCGGCCACCTATCTGCGCGGCGTTCCGCTGGTCCAGATTCCCACGACCCTGCTTGCCCAGGTGGACAGTTCGGTCGGCGGGAAGGTCGCAATCGACCTTCCCGCTGGCAAGAACCTGGTCGGCACGTTCTTCCCGGCAGCCCAGGTGCTCGTCGATCCGCTCGTCTTGCATACGCTCGGGGCCCGCGACCGGGCAAGTGGTCTGGCCGAGGTGGTCAAGATGGCCATGATCGAGCCCGATGGCTGGCTCGATGTTCTGGAATCCGGTGCATCTGCTCTGCTGGCCTGTGACATGCCGGTTCTCGTGCCCGTTCTGTGCGAGGCCATCCATCGGAAGGCGCGGATCGTCGAGCAGGATCCGCGAGAGGCCTCCGTCCGGGCATGGCTGAACCTGGGGCACACGGTGGCCCATGCGCTCGAGACCGTCTTGGGCCATGGCACATGGCGTCACGGTGAGGCCGTTTCCGTCGGGATCGTTGCGGCTCTGCACCTGGCCAGGAAGCGTGATCTCCTCCCGGAGAACCATGTTCGACGGATCGAGCATCTGCTTGGAGGACTGGGTTTGCCCGTGCGCTTGCCTTCCAGCCTGTCCATCCGCGAACTGGTCACGGTCATGGGCCGGGACAAGAAGGTCCGGGAGGGCCAGATCCGTTTCGTTTTGCCGCGGGCGTCGGCTACACCGATTCTGGAAATCCTGGATACGGAAACGCTCCTGGAAGGACTGGTTTCCCTCCAGGAGCGCTGAACCTGTTTTTGACGTTTACCGGTAAACCCGGTAGTTGAGTTCCGGGAAGATGTTGTCCAGGTACTCGCACTTCGCGAGCCAGGCCTCGTCGATCTCGCCACGCAGGATCTCATCGTAGAGCTTGTGGAAGCGCTGGATGTGGCTCCGGGTGCGTTTGACGGCGTACTCGACCATCGTTCCCGTCTTCATGATGAAGGCCCAGTCCGAGCTCTGGGCGAGCAGCAGCTCGCGGGCACACTGGTTGAGGGCTCGCTCCGTCAGGGAGTGACCGTTGACGTCGAAGCTGCGTGCCAGCTCGACCATCTTGTCTGCCGCATGATGCAGGTGCGGATACACCCAGTCATTGGTCTCGTTGAGCCAGAACTCGGCGTAACCCTTGTCGCCCCAGCTCGACGTGCTCGGCATGGCGACCTGCTGGACGGGCTCGGTCGTCAGGTACTCGGCGGGTGTCGTCAGCTTGAAGACGTCCTGGTCATGGACGGCCTTGCGGATGAAGAAGTCCAGGAACTGGGGACCCTCGTACCACCAGTGGCCGTAGAGTTCTGCATCGTAGGGCGAGATGACGATGGGCGGACGTCCCATCGTGTCAGCGAGCCACTCGATCTGCCGCTCGCGGTTGAACATGAAGTTCCCCGCATGGTCGGCAGCGCGCTCGCGGGCCCAGTAGGGATCGTACGGCAACTTCTGGTCAGACTTGCCCGTGATCCGATAGTACTTGATGCCCGTATTCTTGCGCGTCCCGTCCGGCTGGACGTAGGGCCCGATGTAAGAAAGGTCCAGATCGTACCCGATGTCCCGGTAGAACTCGCGGTAGTTCGCGTCGCCCGGATAGCCCTCGATCGAGCTCCAGACCTGCTTCGAGGACTCCTGGTCACGGGCGAACGCGGCCACCCCTGAGCCGGGAGCGTAGATGGGAGCAAATGCACCGTAACGCGACCGAGGCGTGGAGTTCACGACGCCATGGGTGTCCGTGAAGAAGTACCGGATGCCGGCCTCGGCCAGGACCTTGTCGACACCAGGATAGAAGCCGCACTCGGCAAGCCAGATTCCGCGAGGACGCCGTCCGAAGTGCTTTTC
>JBEIFE010000229.1:0-3950 GCA_040382575.1 Candidatus Sericytochromatia bacterium | reverse complement strand
TCTGCAGGAAGCCGACGCGGTTGTTGAGCGCGACCTCGCGGTCCATGGCGCTCAGGATGCCTGCCGTGACGGAATGCGTCAGCCCCAGGGGGCTCCCGATCGCGACGGTCCACTGCCCCACGCGCAGGCTGCCAGGATCCGCCAGCGAGAGCGCAGGCAGGTTCTGACCGTCGATCTTCACGACCGCCAGGTCGCTGCCGGGATCGGCCCCCATGACCTTGCCCTTGAACTTCCGGCCATCGGGAAAAGTGACGGTCAGGTCGTTGGCTCCCGCGATGACGTGGTTGTTGGTGACGACCACGCCGGTCGCATCGATGACGAAGCCGCTGCCCACACCCTTCTGCTGGACGATCTGGCGCCGCTGCGTGAAAGGCATCCCGAAGAAGTCCTCGAATCCGAAGGGCATCATGGGCTGGACCGGCACGGAGCGCTGGCTAACGGTGTCGATGTTGACGACGGCGGGACCGACGCGTTCGACCAGGTCTGCGATCGGCTCTTGACCGCGCGGCATGGCTCTCACGGCCTCGACCGGCGGGACCGTGCCGGGCTGGGCCGGTGGCAAGAGCCCCTGACCTGCAGGCGTTCTTGCGATGGTCAAGGAGGCGATCGTTCCACCGGCAACGCCGGCGACCAGGCCCAAGGTGACCGAGAGCAAAGGGCTACGCACGGGTGATCCTTTCACAGACACGACACGTTGCGGCATGATACGCCTCGGACGGCGCAAGCTCCAGAGGATGGACACGCCAGGAGAGAGGGGTCATCGGTGCGGTCAGGGTGGGTACGACGGGACCTCGGGCGCCATTTGCCAGGTCTGGCGCTGGGGCTCGTCGCCTGGCTGGCGCCGGCATCCCCGGTTCTCGCCTGGTCCGACCATGTGGTTCTCACGCGGCTCATCCTCCGATCGGCGACCTGGCTCGATCAGTGGCGTGACCTCGAGGTCACGGACTGGACCTACGACAAGACGGACAAGGGTCCGTATTCTCCTCTCTACATGCCGGTCTACGTGGACCGCCTCGTCGGCGAGCGCACGTCTGCCCGGGAGATTCTCCTGAGGTATGTCGAGGAACCGGACTGGGGACTGGACAGCGGCGTCCAGGTCTCGCCCTTCCAGGGGCTGTTCGGTGGGAGTGAACCCTACCGTCATCGTTCCGCCTACTTCATCCAGGGCGCTCTGCGTCTCGGCAAGGCTCCTGAACGCTGCAAGGCTTCATACGAGATGGCCGCGAAGGCCTTCGAGAACCGCGACCCTTACTGGGGCTTCCGATACCTGGCCCGGGCCCTGCACTACCTCCAGGATGTCGGCGAACCCTACGAGGTCAGACCCTTCCTGCCACTGGATCTCGTCGCCACCCAGGCGAATCCCGAGCGCATCGGCTTCATGTCGACCAATCTGAGAATCCATTACGAGGCGCTCGTGGCGCATCACCTGAAGAAACAGGAAACGGCAGGACGCGGACCCTGGGTGCAGGCCATAAAGGATGCCACCGCGGCCAGCGTGCTCGGTCCGTCGGAGGCCTCGCGGGCGCTGGCGGATTTCACGGCCGACCATGCCGTCCCCATCCTGGAAGCCTGCAACCGGTTCTGGCCGAAGCGTGCCCGGAGCCAGAAGCGCATCCAGGCTGTCAGGGTCCGGGACCTCGACCCACCGGAACTCCCCCCGTCCTGGGTGACCATCGAGGAGCACACCTCGCTGCAACTGCACGTGACGGCCAAGATCGTGCGCGGTCTGCTCGAGAAGGCTCGCAAGGAAGTCGCGATCGTCCCGCCGCCCGTCGAGGAATGAGGCGTTCGATTGACGCTCCCCCCTCGATCGGGTAGCGTGAAAGTTCCCGCCATCGGTGTTGAGGGTCCGTGTTCGAATCGCTCACTGACAAGTTACAGGATGTCTTCAAGCGTCTCCGCGGCCAGGGGACGCTGACGGAGGAAAACATCTCCGAAGCGCTTCGCGAGGTCCGCAGGGCCTTGCTCGAAGCGGACGTCAGCCTGGACGTCGTCAAGCCCTTCATCCAGAGAGTCAAGGACCAGGCCCTCGGCCAGGACGTGATGCGGGGTATCCATCCCGGGCAGCAGTTCATCAAGGCCGTCCACGACGAACTCGTGAGTATCCTGGGCGGTGAGCGGCCTCCCCTCGCCGAGCGTCACCCGGGCCCCACCGTCATCCTGATGGTCGGTCTTCAGGGCTCCGGCAAGACCACGACCACGGCGAAACTCGGGCTGTACCTGCGCAAGAAGGGGAGAAATCCGCTCCTTGTCGCCTGTGACGTGTATCGACCTGCCGCCATTCGCCAGCTCGAAGTGCTCGGCAAGCAGCTCAACATTCCGGTCTTCAGCCAGGAAGGCCAGTCGGATGTCGTGGCGATCGCCCGCGATGGCATCGCTCACGCCAGAGCCCATGGACGCGATTTCGTCCTGGTCGACACCGCGGGGCGTCTCCACGTGGACGACACCATGATGGACGAGATCCGCCGCCTTCGGGCCGCCATCGATCCGGCGGAGGTCCTCCTGGTCGTGGACGCCATGACGGGACAGGATGCCGTCCGCATCGCCGCTGCGTTCCACGAGGCCGTCCAGGTGACGGGTCTCGTCGTGACCAAGCTGGACGGCGATACCCGCGGCGGGGCAGCCCTCTCGGTCAAGCACGTGACCGGTCAGTCCATCAAGTTCGCGGGCGTTGGCGAAAAGCCGGATGCGCTCGAGCCCTTCCATCCCGAGCGCATCGCGTCGCGAATCCTCGGCATGGGGGACGTCCTCACGCTCATCGAGCGGGCCCAGGAGGCGATCGACGTCGACGAGGCCAAGCGCCTCGAGCAGAAATTCCGAAAGGCCGAGTTCGACCTCGAGGACTTCATGGCGCAACTCCGCCAGGTTCGAAAGCTCGGGAGCATGGGGCAGATCCTCGAGATGTTGCCCATCGGCAAGATGCTGGGAGTCGATCTCACGGCTGATCACATCTCGCAGGGCGAAGCCCAGCTACGCAAGTTCGAAGTCATCGTCTCGTCGATGACTGTCTACGAGCGGCAGAATCCTGGTAAGATCGATTCTTCGAGGAAGCGACGGATCGCTCGCGGGTCGGGCACGTCGGTCCAGGACATCAACACGCTTCTCAAGCAGGTCGAGGCGATGCGCGGCGTCATGAAGCAGTTCGGCGCCTTCGAGAAACAGATGGGCAAGCGTTTTGCCCGGATGGCGAAGAAGTCGGGGCAGGGATTTCCCTTCCCGTTTCCCCCATCGGGTCATCAAGGTTGAAGCAAAGGAGGTGAAACAACATGGTCAAGATTCGCCTGAAGCGGGTGGGCGCCACCAAACATCCCAAGTACCGCCTGGTCGTCGCCGACGGCCGTACGCGTCGTGATGGTCGCGTGATCGAGGAGATCGGCTTTTACGATCCTCAGCAGGAGCCCGCCATCGTCCGCATCGACGAGGCCGCCGCCCTTCAGTGGTTGCGGAATGGCGCACAGCCGACCGATACCGCCCGTGAACTTCTCAAGAAGATCGGGGCGTTCGAGAAGCTGTCCCAGCCCTCGGCCTAGGAGCGTCACTCATGGATGCCGTGACCCTCGTGACTCGTTTGCTCGACGAACTGGTCGAATTTCCCGACGAGATCGTGGTGACGTCTGATGAAGACTCTCAGGGTTTGCGATTGACCGTCTCGGTGTCGCCCGATGACCTGGGCAAGGTGATCGGCCGCCAGGGGCGAACCATTCAGGCCGTGAGAACGGTGGTGAGGTCTGCGGCGTCCATAACAGGGCTTCACGTCAGTCTCGAATTGATCGAAGACTGAGTACCCCCCGGGGGCCGGAAAGGTGACTTTCCGGCCCCCGGTATTTTACGCCTCCAGGATTTTCGACTTCCGGGCGGGCGGGTACGATCCCTCTCGAAACCCCCTTCACAGGAAGGACTCTGTGCATGTCGTTCACCTTGAATCATCTGTTCGAGCAGGTCGTCAACCG
>JBEIFE010000228.1:0-4009 GCA_040382575.1 Candidatus Sericytochromatia bacterium | reverse complement strand
GCTGCGAGGTTCACGGTGGACCCGAAATAATCGAGGCGATCGTTGAGGCGAACGGCCAGCGCAGGACCGGCATGGACACCCGGCTTGACGACCAATCGTTCGCGCTCCGGATGATCCCGGTTGTACCGCGCGATCCCGGCCTGCAAGGCAAGGGCGGCTTTCACGGCGTGGTCGGGCTCCTGGAAGACGGCCATGACCGCATCTCCGACGGTCTTGACCACCGCACCCTGATGCCGATCGACCTCCGCCAGAAGAATGGCAAAGTGATCTCTCACCAGAGCAAAAGCCTCGTCATCCCCCAGGCGCTCGTACATCGCCGTGCTGCTCTTGAGATCGGTGAACAGGAGGGTCACGGGGTCCACCCGGAGTTCCACCCCCGAAGCGAGAACCTGGTCGGGGAACAGGTCGCGGAAATCCTGACAGGTGGCCACGATGGCCCCCGTCACGCGCTGGTCGCCCCACGCGACGCGCTCGATCTGCAGCAATCGCTCGTCATCACTCTGGATGTTGAGGACCTGCCCCCCCGGGGACAGATCGAAACGATCCAGATCGAAGCCAGTCCCCGTCAACCTGCAGGTGGCCTCGGATCGAGCAATGCCCTCGCGAACCACCAGCGTGGCCGCAGGCCCGCCGAAGGCCGAGACCTTGATGGGGCCCGCATGTAGGCAGTACTCACCGGGTGGAAGGTCGAGCTCAAGGGTCGTGACCGAAGCCTTCGCCAGAAGTTGCTGAGCCACGAGGTGCTTGCGACCTCCGGGCCCCCCCTTGCAGTAGAAGACCGGTTCGACCGTGCGCAGAGCAGCGATACCGTGCGTGCGAAGTCTGCTGCCGTTTCGATCTCGCAACTCGGGCACGTGGCCGACGCCGTCAGCGATGCGAGCTGAGATCCTTGCTCGGCAGGCCCCCGGCAGCTCCCGCACAGGTGATTCCAGTTCATCGTCAGGTAGCCACGATGCGTGGCCCGGAGAAAGACGCGGAGGACATCCCGGCGATCGACTCCCCAGCGGTCGGCGAGTTCGAAGGCCTCCATGCGATCGACCTCGAAATCATATCCGTGCGATATCCGCCTCGCGAGCGAATCGACGATCCCCTTCCATTGCGGGGTGTCATGGAAAGACTGGCGAAACGCCTCGATCTGGGCGAGATCCGCACCATCCGCAGGGTCCTGAGGCCTCCCGCCCGACACGGGGTCAGAGGGAGCCTCGCACAATCCTCGGATGAGACGCTGATAACCGATCCCGTAGGCCTTCAGGACCCCACGCGCGAAGGCCCTGGCGAAGACCTGGCGCAAGCCCTTCCACGGCTGGATCGTGGCCACGAGGCGGACGAGGGTTCCTTGCTGATGGGGTTCGAGCGTCACGATCAGCCGCAAGCGGCGAACCCAGCCCTTGCGGTAGGTTCGCTCGACATCGTGGTAGCGGTTCTCGACCCACTGGAATGGACATTCGTCATATTCGACGTCTATTCCGCCGACGTTGCCCGAGACCCGGAGCAGACGTCCAGCATCGGGAACCGGCGCCTTGACGAATCGCAGCGATGACAGATCCATCATCCGGGTCACATGATCCGTATGTGAAATCAGGGGCCAGACGACACCCGGCAGCGCCGGAAAAATCCAGGACTTCTCGACCGTCACCTCGGCGGACATGGCCTCTCCCTCACACGGGCGAAAGGTCGTTCAGAACGACGGAGCCTCATGGACGTGCACCAGCAATACCGGACGTCGCTTCAGCGTCTCCTGGGTGGTTTTACCCAGTTCAGCACGGATGGTAGCGCCCCACGCGTGCGTATCTTCGAGGGCCTCGTGCTGGCAAGCCACCACGGCACGAGAGACGGCGGCCTCGAGAAGGCCGGAAAAATCAGGCGGTATGGATTCGTGCGGAACACCCTGCAGTTCGAAGCTGATGGGCCCTGCGATCGCCCCCGTGCGATCGAGCATGATCGCCACGGACAGGACTCCCTGGGTTCCGAGCATGGTGCGCTCATCGAGACGCGCACCGGCCAGCCGGACCATCTGTCCACGCTCGACCAGGACGGGCTCGGCCGGGAAGGTCCCGACCACCGCGGCGAAGTCATGGTCGAGCTCGAGTATCCTGCCATTCTCGAGGATGTGAACCCGCTCGGGTGCAACCCCCGTGGCGACGGCCAGCTCGCCGTGCTTGATGAGTTGTCGCGCCTCGCCGTGAATGGGGATGAAGTGTCGAGGACGGGTCAGGACCAGCATCAGGCGCAATTCCTCGCGACTGGCGTGGCCAGAGACGTGGCGGGTCGCCCCGGGTGCACTCGAGCGGTTGGTATCGTAATGGACCTTCGCGCCGCGCTCGTAGAGCCGGTTGATGACGCGCGTGACGGCCCGCTCGTTCCCCGGGATGGGTATGGCCGACAGGACGACGGTGTCCCCCGCGACGACCCGGACGTGCTTGTGTTCGTGGTGGGCGATGCGCGTGAGGCCGCTGGTGGGTTCTCCCTGGCTACCGGTCGAGATGAAGCAAACCTGCTCGTCCGGCAAGGCCATGATCTTGTCGATGGGCAAGATGAGGTCATCCGGCACCGTGAGGAAGCCGTGCCGGCGTGCCTGGTCGGCCATCTTATGGAGCGACCGCCCGACGAGCGCGACCTTGCGACCGTACTTCTCGGCCAGGCCACAGATGGATTGCACCCGGTGGACGCTCGAGGCGAACGTCGCCACGACGATGCGCCCCTTCGCCGAGGCGAAGCAGGGGTCGAGACCCAGTTCGACCATGCGCTCGGACTGCGTGAATCCCTCGCGCGTCGCGTTGGTCGAATCGGACAGAAGCGCGAGAACACCCTTCTCACCCAGCTCAGCGAACTTGAAGAAGTCGAAGAACTGACCATCGACGGGCGTCTGATCCATCTTGAAATCGCCCGTGTAAAGGACCGTGCCAGCGCGTGTATGCACGGCGATCGCGCATGCATCCGGGATACTGTGCGTCACCCGCAGATACTCGACGGTACAGCCACCGGCAGGCAGCCTATCTCGGGGGTTCACGACGTGGATGGGGACGCGCCCGCGCAGTTGCGGGTACTCCTTGAGCTTGGCCTCGATGAGCCCGGCCGTCAGAGGGGTGGCATACACGGTCGGCATCGGGTCGAGCTGGCGCAGCAGGAACGGAAGGCCCCCGATGTGGTCCTCATGCCCGTGGGTGATGAACACGCCGCGCAACTTGTGGGCGTGCTCGAGTACGTACGTGTAATCGGGCAGGACGTAATCGACGCCCGTCATCTCGTCAGTGGGGAAGGCGAAGCCGCAATCGAGGATGATGAGGTCGTCATCCGTCTCGACGGCCCACATGTTCTTGCCGATCTCGCCGAGCCCACCGAGGGGGAGTATACGGACGCGCGGGACGGTCAAGCGACGCCTCCAGCGATCGGGTGCTCGAGGTTCTCGAGAACGCCTGCCATGCGGGCCCGGACGCGCTCATCTGCCGCGACGAGCGGGAGTCGGCAGCCCCCCACCGCCCAGCCCTGAAGCTGTAATGCCGCCTTGACGGGGGCAGGAGAAGGGACCTCGAACAGGGCCTCACCGAGGTCCCAGAGGGCATGGTGAATGCTCCGGGCCGTCGCGAGATCACCCGCATCGACTGCGGCGATCATGCGCTTCAATTCCGGGCCGACGAGGTGCGACGCAACGGAGATGACGCCGTGTCCTCCGATGGCCAGATAGGGAAGCGTCAGGGAATCGTTGCCCGAATACAGGAGGAAGGTCTCGGGGACCACCTGGAGATACGTACTCGCCACGTCGAGGGAGGCAGACGAATCCTTGAGGGCCACGATGCGCGGATGACACGCCAGTTCGGCGAGGGTGCTCGCCGAGATCGCCACCCCCGTGCGGGGGGGATGGTTGTAGAGCATGATGGGCACCTCGACCGCCTCGGCGACGGCCAGGAAGTGGCGCATCAGACCCTCCTGGTCGGGTCGATTGTAATAGGGCGAGATGAGCAGCAGACCGTCCGCTCCCAGAGCCTGCGCCTCGCGCGAGAGCGCGACG
>JBEIFE010000227.1:0-4020 GCA_040382575.1 Candidatus Sericytochromatia bacterium | reverse complement strand
ATCCTGGGCTGGGCTCACACCCAGGACTCGTTCATCCGCGGGAAACAGATCGATCGTGGATCCGAGGAGGCGCGCAGGCGGCGCGACCATTTCGTCCGGGAACTCGAACGAGCCAGCCAATCTGCCGCTTACCAAGCTGCCCACGACCGGATACAGGCATCAGACCGAGTCTGAGACTCAACCTCAACTTGAAGGTAAACCTGAACCGGATCCCGTTCCCCGTTCCGGGTAAGGGAATAGAGGGGCGAGCGAGACATCTCCGGCGATCGCCTTGCGCGAGAAAACCTCCGCGAAGGCGATCACCAGATCGCGCTTGACCTCCTCGAGGGCCACCGGACGCCCCACGAGACTCTCCACGCTGGTCATGACCTCGGCCGTCAGGCCACACGGCCGGATCGCCTCGAAACCCGAGACGTCGTTCGAGACGTTGAGGGCGAAACCGTGATAAGTGATCCACTTTCGCACAGCCAGGCCGACACTCGTGACCTTGCGATCGCCGACCCATACCCCCGTCAACCCGGGACGTCGGCAGGCCTCGACCCCATGCCGGGCCAGAGCCCGGATGTTGATCTCCTCGAGATTCCGGAGGACGCGATGCAGGTCGCGCTCCGCCTCTTCGAGATACAGGATCGGGTAGCCGACGATCTGGCCCGGGGCATGGTAGGTCGCCTCGCCCCCGCGCTCGATCGGAAAGATCGGGAAGCGTGCGGCATCGAGCACGTCCGCCTCGACGGTGGCCTTGCGGCCCAGGGTGATGACGGCCGGATGCTCGCAAAGGAGGAGCACGTCGCCGGACTCACCTGCGGCGACGCGCTCCAGGAGCTGCTTCTGGAATTCCCAGACCTCCGCGTAAGGGCGGAGGCCCAGGTCAACGACCGTGACCGACCGGGTCGCGGTTGAGGACATGGATCGCCTCTCCGAGTGCAGCCTTGGCCGCTTCCATGATGCCCTCGGCCAGGGTCGGGTGGGCGTGGACCGTGAGACTCAGATCCTCGAGGCAGGCGCCCATCTCGAGGGCGAGTCCCGCCTCCGCGATGAGATCCGTGGCCGACGGCCCCACCACGTGCAGCCCCAGCACCTCGTGGGTGCGGGCATCCGCCACGACCTTGATGAACCCGTCGGTCTCGAGGGCCGTCATGGCCCGGCCGAGGGCTGCGAAGGGGAACTTACCGACCTTGACCTCGTGCCCCTCGGCACGCGCCTGGGCCTCGGTCCAGCCCACAGAGCCCACTTCCGGGTCGGTGAAGACGACGGCAGGGATGGCGCGCACGTCATAGGCCGACGCGTGACCGGCGATCGCCTCGGCGACGACCTCCGCTTCCTTGCTGGCCTTGTGAGCCAGCATGGGCTGCCCGGCGCAGTCACCGATGGCCCAGATCCCCGGGACCGTCGAGCGTCGCTGGAGATCGGTCCGGATGAAGCCCTGCGCATCGAGTTCCACGCCGACCCGCTCGAGACCGAGCCCCTCGACGTTGGGCCGGCGGCCGACCGTCACGAGAATGCGATCACACGCCACTTCCGTGACCTGCCCGCCCTTTTCGACCCGGACGACCGCCCCCCCCGAAGCCTCGCTCCAGTCGAGCGCCCGCGCCCCGAGATGCACCTCGACGCCCAGCTTCTTGAGCCTACGCTGCAGGATCTGAGCCACTTCGGGATCGAATCCGGGCAGCACCTGGTCTGCCCGCTCGAGGACCGTCACGCGGCTTCCCAGCTTGGCGAGCATCGTGCCCATCTCGAGACCGATGTAGCCCCCGCCGATCACGACGACGCGGCCCGGACGCTCGGGCAGACTGAGGGCCTCCGAGGAGCCGATCACGCGATCGCCATCGATGCTGAAGCCCGGGATCTCGATGGGACGCGAGCCCGTCGCGAAGACGACCTGTTCAGCCTCGACGCGGACCGGCCCCTCGGAGGTCTGGACCTCGAGAACACCGGGGGCCACGAGGCCGGCTTCTCCCGAAAGGACCTGTGCGCCATTGCCCTTCACGAGCGTGCCGATCCCGCTGGTCAGCTTCTGGACGATCCCGTCCTTCCAGCCGATGAGCTTGCCCCAGTCAAGACGGGGGTTCTCGACCAGGATCCCCATGGTGTCGGCGTGCTGGACCTTCTCGAAGGTCTTGGCCGCCGTGATGAGGGCCTTGGACGGGATGCAGCCGACGTTGAGGCAGACCCCTCCGAGATTCCCGCGCTCGATGAGCAGCGTCTTCTTGCCGAGCTGACCGAGGCGGATGGCACAGACGTACCCGCCCGGACCTGCACCGATGACGGCGACCTCGACCTGGATGGTCTTCATCTCGACCTCCTAGACCATCTCGAGCAGCAAACGGTTGGGCTGCTCGAGCAGGCGGATGACGTGGTTGGTGAAGTCCGCCCCGACGGAACCGTCGACGACGCGGTGGTCGAAGGACAGCGCCAGGTTCATCATGTTTCCGACGACGATCTGACCGCCCCGCACGACCGGCCGCTCCTGGATTTTCATGATGGCCAGGATTCCGACCTCCGGGTGATTCAGGATGGGCGTCGCGAAGAGCCCCCCGACGGACCCGATACTCGAGAGCGTGAAGGTCCCGCCGCGCAGCTCATCGGGGAGACTGCGTCCGATGCGCGCGCGCTCGGCGGCTTCCTGGACCTCGCGGGCCAGCTGCAGGATCCCCTTGCGGTCCACATCCTTGATGACCGGTACGACCAGGCCCTGCTCACCTGCAACGGCGATCCCCAGGTTGTAGTACCGCTTGAGCACGATCTCGCCAGTCGCATCATCGAGCGAGGCATTGAGGTTCGGATACTTCTTCAGGGCCGTGACCACGGCCTTCATGATGAACGGGAGATACGTGAGCTTGACACCCTCGGCCTGCGCCTGGGCCTTCAGTTCGGCGCGCAGTTCGATGAGCTTCGAGGCCTCGAGCTCGTCCATGTAGGTGAAGTGCGGTGCCGTGAACTTCGACTGCACCATCTTCTCGGCGATCTTCTTGCGCATGCCCCGGAGCGGGAGGCGCTCCTCGAGTGCCGCATTCAGCACGGGCAGCGGAGCCGGTGCAGCCAAGGCCCGCGTGGCCGCCGTGAGCTTGCGCTCGGCGAACTGGCGAACGTCATCCTTGGTCACACGGCCCCGATCACCGGAGCCCGGCACGAGTTGCAGGTCGATGCCCATATCACGAGCCAGCTTGCGCGTGGCAGGCGTGGCCAGGGCGCGGCCTTCCCGGACGGGAACGGCCGGTTCCGGGGTCACGATCGGAGCGGCAGCAGCGATGACGGGAGGAAGGCTCGCCGCCTGCGCGATGGGAGACGGCGCCGGCGCAGCCAGAGGCTCTGGAACGGGAGCCGGAGCAGGCACGGGGGCCTCGGAACGTCCACCGTGTCCGTGAATGACGGGGGCCGTCTCTCCCGCCGCCATTTCGAGGGCGACGACGACGTCGCCGACCTTGATGATCTCTCCTTCCTTGCCGTGGGTCGCGACGATGGTGCCCTTGCGCGGCGAGGGGATCTCGACCGTCGCCTTGTCCGTCATGACCTCGAACATGGGCTGGTCCTCGGCGACGACGTCACCGGGCTTGACGAGCCAGCGGATGAGCTCGCCTTCCACCACGCCCTCACCGATGTCTGGAAGGCGAAATTCGAGCAGGTTTCCGGTTGCCATGGTCATGTCGCCTCCTAGAACCGGACCGTCTTACGAAGCGCGTCCAGGACGCGCTCCGCGCTCGGGAGATACTCGAGATCGAGCGTGTAGGGGAAAGGCGTGTCCCATCCGGTGACACGGGCCATGGGGGCTTCCAGGTGGAGGAAGGCGCGCTCGTTGATGAGCGCCATGAGTTCACCCGCGAAGCCGCCCGTGCGCGGGGCCTCCTGGACGATCACGACGCGACCGGTCTTCTGGACCGACGCGATGATGGTGTCGATGTCGAGCGGCACCAGCGAACGCAGGTCGACCACCTCGACGTCGATTCCCTCGGCCTCGGCCTTGCGGGCGGCCTCGAGCGCGACGTGGGTCATCGCGCCGTAGGCAAGCAACGTCACCTGACT
>JBEIFE010000226.1:0-4039 GCA_040382575.1 Candidatus Sericytochromatia bacterium | reverse complement strand
GCATAGCTCGTCCTGCGCCGCAGAACCCTGACCCAGAGCCCCTCCTGAACGCCCTGGAACAGGATACGTTCTGGTCCGTCATCGAGCAACACGGCGCGCGCAGAGCCCGGCCAGGCCGTGAGCAGGGCCAGGATGATCGGCCAGATACCAGGAGCAGAACGAGGCATCTCGCGAGGACTCTGGGGAGCGGTGCGATTTTGGTGTACCGGTAGCCTCATGCATCCATACATACCCGCGAGGCGCGCCGTACCTTGCGTCCTGCCGGTGGGCCTGCTAGGGTGAAGGCGTGCTGGCGTAGCTCAACCGGTAGAGCACCCGATTTGTAATCGGACGGTTGCAGGTTCAATTCCTGTCGCCAGCTCTTTTTTTTATGCAACGCATCCGTCCAGGGTCCGGAAGCCATGCTTCCGGACCCTGGATTTGTCACAGCGTCTTTTCAAGACTCTGTCGATGAAGGCCGAATGGCGACGAAATGACTGAATTTGTTTGCTCTTTCGTTTGACAATGTCTATACACGTCAAACTTGTTTCCGTAAATGCGTACATTGATTGATTGATTGACACGACTTGCGCGACATCTCGAGCGAAAATGCGACTATGGTGTATTCATGGGTTCCATGCATCATTTACGCGAATTCCTCATCCGTCGCCGCTTCACACTCGGGCTCTCGCAGCGAGAACTCGCCCGGCAGTGTCGGCTCAATGCCGGGACGATCGCGAGCATCGAGTCCGGGCGGGTCCAGCGTTTTCCGTCCCTCGCCACGCTCGAGGCACTGGCACGGGGCTTGCAGGTCGAGATGGCCATGCTGGTCGACCTGGCCCGCGAAGGTTCGGCTCCCGCCAGCGAGGATGCTTCCTCCCTTTCGCCATCCGTGGCGGCACGTCGTGGCGAGACCTATCCCCTGTCCACCGCAGAGCGACTCTTGCTCCTCGAGTGCGAGGACTCCGGGATTTCCGGTGACCTCGTCGCGTGTTTGCGACTCCTCGAGTCCGCACCTGAAGATCGGCGGGTGACTCTCCTCCTTCTGCAGGCTCTGGCCTCCGATCTGCGTCGCCGGTTACCTCTGGATAGCCGACTCTTGTCCACCTGACTTGTCCTTCAGGCTCCGGACGACTAGAATCGGTCGTCCGTCCTGGCAGGAGTAGGTACGTGGAACTGGAAAGCCGGATAGCAAACGGGCGAAACGGGTCCTGGTCGACTTGGGGCGTATTCGTCCTGGCCTGGGGGGTGTACCTTGCCTCGGGCTGCTGGAAGAATACGCCTTACAATGCCCATGTCCACCAGGCCTGGGCCTTCCTGCACGGTCGGGCCGATCTGCTCGATCCACCGGGCTATTTCGAGACCATTCGATCCGGTGAGCGGACGCACGTGGCTTACGGGGTTGCCCCAGCTCTCCTGATGATGCCCTTCGTGGCGATCTGGGGACTTTCCTTTCATCAGCCCGCCTTCTGTGCCGCGCTGGGCGCCCTGGCCGTCGCCCTGTGGTGGTCGATTCTCGGTCGGCTGGATACTCGGCCAGGACCCCGTCTCTGGCTGACGGGTGCGTTCGCTTTCGGCTCGCTGTTCTGGTACTACGCCGGGGAGAACGGCACTACCTGGAGCCTCATGCACGTCACGGCCGTCACGTGCGTGATGTGGGCCATCGATGCAGCCCTGACGGATCGCGGGGCCGTCCTGGCCGGGCTGGGTGCAGGGCTGGCCATCCTGGCCAGACAGGCCGAACTGTTCGCGTGGCCATTCTTCGTCGCGATCCTCCTGCGAGGAGAGAACGCCCGTCAACGGATTCCCTGGTTCGGACTGGGATGCGGAATCGTCCTGGCCGTCGGCGCCGTGTACAACGCCGTGCGCTTCGGTTCCCCGTTCGACAATGGCTACGAGCGGGTCATCCGTGCCACCACCGATCCGGCGTACTTGCCCCACGGTCTGTTCCACCCGGCCTATGCCTGGCACAATCTGGTCGAGACCTTGTTTCGATTACCGGAGCGGGTCAGGGAGTTCCCCGGATGGAGTCCTTCCCTGGACGGTTTCAGCGTCCTGATCGGCTGGCCCTGTCTCGCGCTCATGGGTTTACCCGTCGATCGTGAAAGTTCCGATCCGGATGGTGGATGGTACCGGAGGACCGTGCTCGTGGCGGCCCTTTCGTGTCTGTTCATCCTGGGGCTTTACCTGTGCTACTACTGGTCGGGATTCGCCCAGTTCGGCAGGCGATATAGCGTGGACTGGATGCCTTTCGCCCTCTGGATCCTGGCGGCACGATACCGGCAACGCATCGATATCTGGCTCGTGGGAGCCACCCTCCTGGGCGTGATCATCGAGGTCTGGGGCCTCTGGTGGTGGCACTCCCACGCATGGTGAGCCGACACGAGGGTCGATCCGTCGTGTAAACTGGCGTCGGGAGGCATCGATGGCGTTCTTCAAGGTGGTGATCGGTCCCGAGGCGATGCCCTGGGTCGCGGCAGGTCTCGAGGCCATGGAGCAGCATCTGTCTCGCTGCGTCAGCCAGGCCGAGCGTTTCAATCTGGAGATCGAGGGCCTCCGGGCGGATCTTCAGCGGGTACAGGCCTGGCGAAATTACTTCTCGGGGCTGGAGACCCGTGGACACGGGGATCTCGAACTCGATCTCGTCATCGAGGATGCCCTGTTGCTCAAAGCGGCGCTCGTACTCGACGCCGGGCGTCAGTACGACCTGCAACAGCAATTCGAGGAGGCCGTTCCGTCGCCTCCGCTTTCCCTGATCGACCAGTTCCATTCTCGCCGTGTCCGCCGGATGCTGGCAGCCAGCCGTTTTCTGGTCGATGCCTTCGTGGACGCCGAAAAGTTGCTCGGCTCCTGGGGATTGAGATTCGACTTCGACGAGGTTCGAAGCGACTGAAGCGCCAGGTCCATGAACGGATCCGTGATGCAGCGCTCAGGCCTCGCCAGGTTCCGCCACGTCACGTGCGCGCGGCGTGGCGAGGACCAGGACGCCTGCACCCCACTCACCATTCTCGGATGCCGGATTGCGGTTGGCCGGGCACGAACCATTCAGGCAGAGCGAGCAGATTTCCTCATTCGTCCGGGTTTGCCCATCTTGCCACAGGCGGTAATGAGTCTTCTCGACCACGACGGGATGCCGGAGACGCGTCGCCTCGCTCACTCCCACGCGAACGAACCACATGTTGCAGGTCCGGACCCAGTGGCCCAGTCCGTCATGCCAGCGGTCGTCCTGGAGCGGATAGACACCGGAAAGGCCGAAGGCCCCATCCACGACCCATGAAGGTTCGAGGCTATCGATCTGCAAGCTTTCCGTGCGAGTCGTTCTGGTCATCGGGGATCCTGGTGAGCCGTCCACGACAACAGTTTAACACGCGGGAGCCGTGCGGGCGCTCAGCGCCTCGATGACGGCTTCGAGCTGGATGCTGGTCCGGCGTGCCATGTCCTCGATGGATTCGAGGTGGGACTCGACCCAGGGCCCCCAGCTTGCCGGCGCTTCGAGCCAGTTCTCGCGCAGGCTCTCGAGTTCGTCGGCCTCTGCATTGAGCGATTCCAGCCGTCCATACAGACGAGTCCTGGCCCTCTCAGCAGCACGCAGCCCGTGGCGTTCGATCAGGGTTTCGTAGTAGTCGATCCAGGTCGGTCGTGAACTCATGTCATCCTTCTCTGGTTGATGCGTGGACGTCGAGGCCATGATGCGTCAGTTGTGAAGAAATGTAAAGGGTGTATTCAAGCTTTCTTCACGGGACATCCAGATTCACGTGAAGCCTCCATGGTTTTCTCGATCCCGCAGAGGCACAACCGGTGGTCGTTCACCGGGTAGGGAAGGGGGAGCCATGGCAGGTTATCAGCTCACGGGGCACTGGGACCAGCGAGAGGCCGCGTGGGTACTGGCGCTCGCGGGGCAACTCAACGACCAGACCGGGCCCGACTATGACCGGATCCTCGCCCAGCGCTCCGACGACGGCAGGGGGGTCGTCCTGGATGCCTCACGCCTGGAGCACGTCTCGAGCATCGGCTACTCACTCTGGCTCCAGCTGGCTGGCCGGGTCCGGGATTCCGGGGG
>JBEIFE010000225.1:0-4044 GCA_040382575.1 Candidatus Sericytochromatia bacterium | reverse complement strand
GAAAGGGAACCATAGCGTCCGGCATGCGCGAGCGAGGCAACTCCCCCGGCTGAGTGGATCGCCTCGACGGCTTCTTCGAGGGGTGGCACGACCATGGGAACGTACCCCAGTCCCTTCCGGACCAGGAATCGGGCGAATGCGGTCCGGACCCCTCGAGCATGACCGGCCTTCACGATCGCACGGGCCAGATGTTGACGGGTGGGCGAAGGCGCAGGACCGAGTTCGGCACGGAGCAAGGCCTCGGGAACGGAAAAACCCACCGCAGCAAGGCGATCGAGCACGGCCAGCGCGCGCTCCCAGCGGCTGAGATTCATGCGCCTCTCCCAGGCCAGGATGGCAGGATGGAGGGGATCGAAGCCGAGGCCGAGGACATGAACCTCGCGATCGTCCCACCGGGCCGTGAGCTCCATGCCGGGAACGAACCGGACCGCCCAGCCGCTTTCCCGGATGGCCTCGGCAGCCAGAGAAAGCCCCGCGACGGTATCATGGTCCGTCAGGGCAAGGCAGCGCACACCGCGTTCAACGGCGCGCCGGACGACCCGGGCCGGGTCGTCGCGTCCGTCCGAAAAATGGCTGTGAAGATGCCAATCGAGGCGCAAAGCGATGCCCTCAGCGCGGCTCGACGATCAGCTTGATGGCCGTCCGTTCCTCGCCCTCGATGTCGAGGTCGATGAAGGCCGGGATACAGATGAGATCCATGCCCCCTGGAGCGACGTACCCCCGGGCGATCGCCACGGCCTTGACGGCCTGGTTGATCGCCCCGGCTCCGATAGCCTGGAGTTCAGCTCTACCGCGCTCCCGGAGCGCTCCCGCCAGCGCACCGGCCACCGAACTCGGATTGGATCTGGCCGAGACCTTGAAGACCTCCATGCGCGAACCTCCTGCGGTGATGTGGACAAGAACGATCAGCGATATTGAATGCGTTGAATCTGGAGCGTGCGCCCCGAATAGGCATCGATGGATAGCCAGACGGCCGAAAACACCCCGGGACCTTCCGCAACCTCGAAACGCACAGGCAATTGCTCCCGCATGCGTTTGATTGCGAGGTCGCTGCGGATTCCAAGAATGGAATCACGCGGCCCCGTCATCCCGACATCGGATATATACCCCGTTCCCCCCGGAAAGATCTGCTCATCAGCCGTCTGGACGTGAGTATGCGTCCCGAGGACGGCACTCACCTTCCCGTCGAGCAGATGGGCCATCGCCATCTTCTCGCTGGTGGCCTCGGCATGCATATCCAGGATGACCACCGGCGAAATCTGACGGATCCTGGGGATCTCTCGCTCGGCCACCTGGAAGGGGCAATCCCCGATGTTGAGGAACGCACGCCCCAGCAACTGAAAGACGACGATATCCCGACCCGCGACCTCGATGGTCGTCCATCCTCGCCCCGGGGTCCCGGCCGGATAGTTGGCCGGGCGCACGACGCGATCGGCGTGATCGATGAAATCGAATATCTCTCGCTTGTCCCACGCATGATTTCCGAGCGTGATGACATCCACCCCTGCGTCGCGCAGGGCATTGTAGGACTTCTCGTTGAGCCCCTTGCCACCCGCGGCATTCTCACCATTCGCGATGACGACATCGACGGGCAACTGACGGCGGAGACGCTCTATCCCGGTCTGAACGGCCTCTTCACCTGGCCGACCGACCACGTCCCCGATGAAGACGACGTGAAGGGGAAACTCGGCGGTGGTCATGACTCGGAGTCCAGTTCTAGGTCCGGGCCCGGGCGCCCGGACGGGCAGGGGGCGCGAGTCCCGACCTCTCGCACGAGAGCAAGGGATCCCCCTTTTGACATCCTACCGCAAATCCAATCGCAGCGTCAATGCGGCCCGGCCCTTTCGGTGGTCGTGACCGATGCGAGGTGAGCTCTCCCCCCCTAGCATCGAGACACCTTCGAAAGGAGAACCAACATGATAGAAGCCGAGGTCCACCGAGACGAGGTCATGCTCATGCAACGCACTTACCAGGAACCCAGCCTGAGCCTCGAAACCGTGCTCAGACAGCTCGAACTGTACGTGGTCGCGGAACAGCTCAACCAGCAGTCGGAATGCCTCCTGCGCGTGCGATTCCGGCAGGCAGGTCCGGCCAACTAGCCTTCCGCGGAAAAATGGTCGTGAGCAGGCTTGCCTCCGGAGGAAATGCCATCCAGCCACACTCCCTTACCTGCCGCGAGCCCGCCAACCTCGTGGATCGTGAGGCCTGCGCCACGGGCAAGGTCGAGCGTACCGGCCGGAGCAGCCGCGACCAGGTGGTAATCTTCCCCACCCTTCAAGGCCCACTCGATGGGGTCAGCACCGGCCACCCGGGCGATCGCCAGCAGCGCCGGGTGGAGCGGGATCAGGTCTCGTGCGAGGTCGACCCGGACGTCGCAGGCCCGAGCGATCTCGCTGGCCGACCGGAGCAGTCCATCGCTGCTGTCGAGGCATGCCACCCGGGCCCCCAGGCCGACCAGGAGACGACTCTCGGCCAGGTGAGGCCGGGGACGACGGTGCGCATCCAGAGCCTCATGCACATGCACGGGATCGATGAGCGCGCTGGCCCCGGGATGCTCCAGCACCCAGAATCCGGCGTGTGAAAGCCCCGGCCAGCCTGTCAGGACCAGGCGATCGCCCGGACGCCCCGCATCTCGCCGCATCGGATGTCGGGCGATCCCGACCGCCGTGATGGCGATCATGCGCGGACCGGGCGAGCCCACGGTGTCCCCGCCGACGATCGCGATTCCGCAGGAGCGCGCCATCTCGGCGATCCCACGATAGAGGTCCTCGACCCAGACGACCGGGCACGACCCAGGCAGCGAGAGGGAGACCGTGGCCCAGGCCGGTTCGGCCCCCATGCTTGCGAGGTCCGAGACGTTCACGGCCATGGCTTTCCAGCCGAGTGACCGCGCATCGGTGGTCGAGAGACGGAAATGGACGTCCTCGACCAGCAGATCCGTGGTGGTCACGCAGGCCATTCCCGGGGGAATCCGCGTGATGGCACAGTCATCACCGATCCCGAGCCAGTCCGCCGGCATCGGCACGTCCGAAAGCACGTCACCCAGGCGGGCGATGAGGGCATCCTCGCCCACGGACGCGAGCGAGATCTCGGACGGATCGACTCGGGGCTCCACGGACACCTCCAGCTCTTGAACAGTTCTTGCATGAAGTTTAACGTGAAGCAGTACTGATCCCGCTCATCGATGGCGATATTCCTCACATGAACCTCGTCCGCCCCCTCGCGACCACCCGCTCACGGGCCCCCGGCATGCTCACTGTCCTGGCAGCGTGCTTGACCCTCGTGGCCTGCAACCGGATGCCGACCGCGTCTCCGGCGGACCCGACAGGCACCACGGGCGACTTCACCCTCGAAACGCTTTCCACGGGCCCTGGCGGGGCCCAGCAAGCCGACCTGCTCCAGAGGGCCGACGGCTCGTGGATCCTGGCCTTCGCGCGCGATCGCCTCGGAGACGCGCACGTGTACACGATGACCACCCGCGACGGCAGCTCGTGGAGCGAGCCCGTCCGCTTGCCCTCGGCCACCTACAGTGACGCCGCCCCGGCACTTCGCGAGGAAGCGGGAACCCTTCACGTGCTATATGTCTCCAACCGGACGGGAGCCTGGAAAGCCTACGAGACGAGTTCGGCCGATGGACGAACCTGGAGCCCCGCCACCGGCCTCGAAGTATCCGCCCCATCCCCGCAGGACCTGGCACTTGCCACGTCACCGACCGCCCAGCTCCTCGCCGTCGAGACCATGACGGGCGGGGTCTTCAGCACCCGCCGCACGGGCGGACGCAGCCCCTGGTCGCGTCCCGTACCCGTCGAGCCCCGGGGCGGGGCTCCGTCCCTCGCACTCGGCCCGGATGGTCTGGGCCAGGCATGGGTGCGTCAGGGCGAGTTCAGCAGCCTGTACGCCGAGGCCACTTCCGGAAGCTGGTCCCCCCGCCAGAAGACCGTGAACGGACAGGTTACCTGGATCCGTGGCCAGAGCGACGCCTGGGTCGTCGCGACCCCCGGAGGCCAGATCGAGGCCCGGAAGAGCGACGACACCCTCCTGGCG
>JBEIFE010000224.1:0-4052 GCA_040382575.1 Candidatus Sericytochromatia bacterium | reverse complement strand
GCTCGATCTCTCGATCCGTCTTGTAATCGAGCACGAAGTCTGAGCCCATGGCATCCACGGCACCGCGGAAAACCACGCCCTCGATCTCGAGTTGGACGGCTTCCTCTCGTGCCAGGATGCCCGCTCGTACCTGTTCGAAGACGGCATCGCTCCGGAAGCGACTGGCCATCTGCAGTGCGCATGCGATCGCCTCAGGTGACAGGTCCGGGAAGATCCGGGACAGTTCGCCCGGATCGGTTGCATCGGTCGCGAGCACGTGAGGGGTTGCCGTGCCGACCACGTGGGCCAGAGGGGCAGGAACGGGTAACGGGGGGGCCAGTTCTGCCACATCGTCCCGGGGGATGGTGGCGCTCGTGTCGATCGGATCCGCCCCCGGATGTCCTTCGAGGTACCGGTAGGCAAACTTTCTCGGGCAGATGGCATAGACGGGAAGCGCCGTGATCGGAAGGTCCGGAATGGCGGTAAGCAGCGGGGCCAGGTTCCAGTCGCCCGGGTCGGAGCCCGCCAGGTTTCCTGGCTGGGTGTCACCCCCGTCCCCTGGACCGACGAGGCCCGCTGCGAGGGGCTGCGGGGGGCGCTCGTCGCCGGGCAGGGGGGCGATCGCCTCGATCGCGATGGCGGCGGCATCGAGGCCTTGTTGCAGCAACGCGAGTCCCCCGCCACCCGGTTCCGGGGCTGTCAGCAGCAGGCGATCGCGCGCTCGCGTCAGGGCCACGTAGAGGACACGTCGTTCTTCGGCTTCTACGCGACGAGCCTGCTGCGCAGCCAGGATCTGGAAACGCAAAGGCTTGATGATCTCCCCGGCAGCGTCTTTGAAGCTCAGTCCCACTCCCAGCTCCGGATCGAAGCGGACGCGTACCGCGTCACCTCGACCGCTCGCACTCAGGTTG
Source organism: Candidatus Sericytochromatia bacterium (assembly GCA_040382575.1). Lineage (GTDB taxonomy): Bacteria > Cyanobacteriota > Sericytochromatia > S15B-MN24 > UBA4093 > JAYKJE01. The sequence goes on along the minus strand of JBEIFE010000224.1, from coordinate 3,162 downwards.
GGGACCCCCACGATGGGCCATTCCAGCCCCTTGGCCGCATGCACCGTCAAGATCGCGACGGCGTCTCCGGCCTCGAGCGGCGGTCGGTCGAAGGCCATCTCGGCCTCAGCCAGCCGCTCGATTCGCCGGACCACCGTGAGGACATCATGGGCTCCCGTCTCGAGCGCCCGTACGTGCTCCAGCACGGCCTGCCAGTCCGCAAGCCGTCGCCTTGCCCCGGGCATCCCCGCCAGGACGGCACTGTAACCCGTGAGCCGATCCGCGAGTTGCAGCAAGCGAGCCGGGGCCTGCGCACGATTTTCCTGCAAGGTCCGTAGAACCGCGCGTGCCGGTGCGAGCTCGGGCTCGGGGCTCCGGGTGATGACGTCCCACCAGGGGGTTTTCTGGCGATGAACCGCCAGGCGATGGAGGGTCGTGTCCGAAATGGCCAGGAAGGGGCTGCGCAGCACGGCCACCAGGGCCAGATCGTCGTGGCGATCGGCGAGCACCCGCAGCAGAGCCCGGGCATCCAGCGCTTCGCTGGTCGAGAAGAGGTCACTCGCCCGGTAGAGGGCCGTGGGAATCCCCTCGGCGGCCAGAGCTTCCTCGTAGAGGGTCATCGGGATGCTCGTGCGCACCAGCAGCGCCATGTCCCCCCAGCGCACCGCGCGCTCGACCCCTGAATCCCGATCGTGTACGAGGAGCTTCCCGGCGTGCCAGGCCGCGAGGCGCCGGGCCAGGTGGCGGGCTTCCATCCGGCGACCGACCTCGATGGAACGCTCCCGGGGCTTTTCCTTCGCCTCCGGCAGCACCGCCACCTCGAGATGCGGGCCGGGATGCGGAGCCAGGCGCTTTCCCACCAGGTCCTGGCGCAGAGGTCCCAGGGCGGGGCCACAGACCCGGTTGATGGTCTCCATCAGCTCGCCGTGTGTGCGGAAGCTTTCCTGCAGCGAGACCTCCTCGCCGCCCCGCTTCTGGATATCTTTGGCCAGGCGTCTGAACACCGTCACGTCCGCCCGACGGAAACCGTAGATGGATTGCTTCTCGTCGCCGACGATCGTGAGGATGGCGTCCTGGATCAGCCGGTCCAGGAGCTTTTTCTGCACGGGGTTGGTGTCCTGGACCTCGTCGAGCAAGTAGGCCTTCCAGCGAGCCCGGTAGTAGTCCACGACCTCGGGGGTCTCGAGCGCGCGCAGGGCATGGACCTCGAGGTCTCCGAAGTCCAGGACTCGCTCGCGTTCCTTGGCCGCACTCAATCGCTGGGAGACCTCTTCCATGGCCTGTTTCAGGACGGGGACGAGCGTGGCCATGTCGTCGTCGAGGTTCCCGGGCCCGCCCACGAGCAGCGGTTCTTTTCTGAGGCGATCGCGCAGACCCCCCAGGGCCGCCTTCAACGCGTCGAGTTGCGGATCCTTGCCCTTGCGAGCGCCGCCGCGCAGGTCGATCGCGAGGATCTCGGTCAGATCGGGCCACGGGGTGCCCGGGGCGTGGCGAGCCAGAGCCTCGGCGACCTGGAGGGCCATCAGGCGTTCTTCCTCGCGCGGACCGGCCACCGAGCAGGTCCTCAGGCTCTGGACCGCCTCTTGCCAGTCGGAACCCGCGAGCAGGTCGGCGACGAGGAGCTGGCGCTCCTGCTCGAGTACCTGCGGAAGGTCCGCCGGGTCGCGGTCCAGGGCGATCCGGGCCGCGATGGGGTCAGCCAGGAAGGCCTCCAGGGCCTGGCGCAGGAGACCGTACGGGAGGGCTTGATGGATGGCAGGAGACAGGGCAGCGATCGCCTCGTCGAGCTGCTCGGCCAGCCACAGGGGACCCTCGGGGCGATCCTCGAGGATCGTGAAGTCTGCCGGGACGCCGGCCTCGTCCGGGTGCTCGCGGCAGATCCGTGCGGCCAGGGCGTGCATCGTCATGATGGGCGCTGCCTCGAGCTCGGGGGCCACTTCCGGGGGGAAAGACGGGGTTGCCACGGCGACCTCGCGCCGGATCCGGGCTCGCAGCTCCGAGGCCGCCGCCTCCGTGAAGGTGGTGGCCACGACCTGTAACGGGGACAGTCCATGGGTGCGCAGCAACTCGAGATATCGGGCCGAGAGCATGTGGGTCTTGCCCGTGCCTGCCCCGGCCGTGACACAGACATCACGTGGGGCTCTGACCGCACGTTCCTGATCGGGGGTCATGGTCATTCAGGGCTCCTTGCGGCCCAGCCGGTTGCCCGCGCGGCAAACGGGCCGGAAATCACAATAGGTGCAGGCCTTTCGCTGGACGTCGGGCGCGACACGGAAGGTGCCTGCATCCAGCATCGCCTGGAGGCGTCCGGACAGGGCGTCGAGCTGGGGCCCATCCACCCGGGCCGCCTCGCGGGCCGGTTTCGCCAGGAACAGGTAGCTGGCCTCGCGGACCGTCTCGCCGGGAAACAGCGTGGGACCTGCCGTCTCCTGGTAGATCGGCAGCTGGAGGTCGAGCGTGTTCTTGCGATGGCCATCCTGGACCTTGCCATAGTTCGAGGAACCCGCCTTGTAATCGAGGATGACGAGCTCACCGTTCACGCGGTCGATCCGGTCGACGACCCCCTTGAGCCGGAACCCGCGCCAGATGCCTTCAAAGGGCATCTCCGGACCCGCGATGAAGGCTCCCTGATCGAGAAAGGCGGGGTGCTGGATCGCTGTTTGCAAGATCTGCAGGTGTTCCTGCCGTCGCGCTTCCCATCCCGCCATCCGGTCCACGTGGATATGCTGGTCCTCGAGATCGCGCTCGGCTTGCTGGAAGCACGCTTCGAGGGCATCCCGCATGCCCTGTCGGACGTCCGGCGATCCCGAGGCCGCATGGGCGGCCAGTTCAAGAGTCCGGTGAAGCAGGAGGCCCCGGACCTGGGGCTCCACCTCATCGATCGCCTCGTCCGGTTCCCGGAGCCCGAGCTCGTACCGGGCCCACCAGCGGAAGCCGCACTGTCCGAGGGCGATGAGCTGGCTGGCGCTGAAGGTGCGGCCGCGCCATGTGTTCGCAAGCTCCATCGCCGTTTATGGAGGCGCGCGACTTCCTTCGCCCGTCACCGAAGCAACGCGACAGATACCCCAGACGACCTACGGTATGACCAAAGCCGTCGGCGAACTGCTTGTGAACGACTACTCGCGAAAAGGCTTTATTGATGGCCGTGCCGCGCGCCTGCCGGCGGTTATCGTGCGGCCAGGC
>JBEIFE010000223.1:0-4056 GCA_040382575.1 Candidatus Sericytochromatia bacterium | reverse complement strand
CGTACCAGAACCGGTGAAAGGCTCCGGGCGTGGCCAGCTTGGCCTGGAGAACCGCCCGCACGACGCCGGCCGTGCCCTCGGGACGCAAGGTCACCGAGCGGCCACCGCGATCCTCGAAGGTGTACATCTCCTTGGACACGACGTCCGTCTGTTCGCCCAGACCGCGAGCGAACAGTTCCGTGGCCTCGAAGACGGGAGTCCGGATCTCCTCGACACCGTAGCGACGGAACCATGCGCGCGCCCGGTCCTCGATGTGCTGCCATGTCTGCACGGCCGGCGCCAGGATGTCTGCCGTGCCGCGCGGAGCGGTCAGGATGTCAGCCATGTTCAGCCTCCCGCGATCCGTCGGATCACCAGCCCACCGCCGAAGAGGATCAGGCCGATCGCGAAGGCAGCCATCTCGGCCCCCATACCGGCGATTTCCCCCATGACGATCGCGAGAGGCATCTGCATGCCTCCCACGAACATCAGGCCGTTCCCGATGAAGCGACCCATGTCAGGGCTTCTGCAGGAAGCCCACGAGCGCGTGAAGCGTGGTATCCCGCTTCATCGCCGCGATGGACTCGGTCAGAGGAATGCCCTTCGGGCAGGCCTCGACGCAGTTCTGCGAGTTACCGCAGTCGCTGACGCCACCGACATCCATGAGGGCCTCGAGACGCTCGCTCTTGTGCATCGAGCCCGAAGGGTGCAGGTTGAACAACCGCGCCTGGCTGATAGGTGCCGGGCCGATGAACGGCGAGCGTTCGTTGACATTGGGGCAGGCCTCGAGGCATACCCCGCAGGTCATGCAGCGAGAGAGGTCGTAGGCGACTTCCTGGACCTCGGGATTCTGGCGCGGGCCAGGGCCCAGGTTATGCGACCCGTCGAGGTCGACCCAGGCATGAACCTTCTTGAGCGCCTCGAACATCCGCGAGCGGTCGATGGACAGGTCACGGACGATCGGGAAGGTGCTCATCGGCTCGAGCGTGATGGGCGAACCATCGGGGCTCAGGCGATCGACGAGTGCCGAGCAGGCCTGACGCGGCTTGCCGTTGATGACCATCGAGCAAGAGCCGCAGACCTGCTCGAGGCAGGAGGCATCCCAGCACACGGGGGGCGACTTCTCGCCCTTCGCGTTGACCGGGTTCCGCCGCAGTTCCATGAGAGCCGAGATGATGTTCATGTTCGGCTGATAGGGGATCCGGTATTCCTCCCAGCGCGACTCGGCCTGGGGGCCGTCTTGCCGCTTGATCCGGAGGGTGATGGTACGTCCAGACATCGAGATGGGCCTCCTGATCACTTGCCCTGTGCGGCACCGGCCGTGGCGGCCTTGTCGGTGTCGTACTTGCGAGCACGCGGCTTGATGTGGCTGGTATCGACTTCCTCGTAACTGATCCGCGGTCCGTCCTCGGCCCAGTCAGCCCGGGTGGTCTTGAGGAAGTTCGCGTCGTCACGCTCCGGAAAGTCGGGCTTGTAGTGAGCCCCGCGGCTCTCGTTGCGGAGCAGGGCGCCCTTCGTCATGGCCTTGGCGAGCTCGATCATGTTGAAGAGTTGTCGCGTGAAAGGCACGACCTGGTTCGCCCAGCCTGCGGTGTCGTCGATATTGACACGCTGCCAGCGCTCGCTCAGTTCGAAGAGGTGGTTGTAGGTCTTCTCGAGGCGGTCGTTGTAGCGCACGACGGTCATGTTGTCCGTCATCCACTCGCCGAGTTCCTTGTGGATGACGAAGGGATTCTCGGTGCCCTTCATGTGGATGAGGGCCTGGTATTTCGCTTCCTGCTGCTTCTGGGCTCGCTCCACGACCGAGCTCTTGATCTCGATCTTGGCCTGGTTCTTGGCCCACTGCACCGCCTTGGGGCCGCAGACCATGCCGCCGTAGACCGTCGAGAGCAGCGAGTTCGCCCCGAGGCGATTGGCGCCGTGGTACTGGTACTCTGCCTCACCGACGGCGAACAGCCCCGGGATGTTGGTCATCTGGTCGAAGTCGACCCATAGGCCGCCCATCGTGTAGTGCATGCCCGGGAAGATGCGCATCGGGACCTTCTTGGGGTCGTCGCCGACGAACATCTCGTAGATCTCGAGCACGCCGCCCAGCTTGCGCTCGAGCATCTTGGGATCGAGGTGGCTGACGTCCAGATAGACCTGGTTCTCGCCGTTGATGCCCATCTTGAGCTCGACGCAGACCTTGAAGATGGCGCGAGTCGCGATGTCACGCGGGACGAGGTTCCCGTAGGCGGGATACCAGTCCTCGAGGAAGTACCAGGGCTGTCCCGCGGGAGGGCGACCCTCGGATCCATCGGAGGGCACCCACACGCGGCCGCCTTCTCCACGGATGGACTCGGACATCAGGCGCAACTTGTCGCCGCCCGGAATGGAGGTCGGGTGGACCTGGATGAACTCGCCATTGGCGTAGCTGGCACCCTGCTGGTAGACCGCCGACTGGGCCGTTCCCGTGTTGATGAGCGAGTTGGTGCTCTTGCCGAAGATCATGCCGTTTCCGCCCGTGGCGAGCACGGTGGACGCCGCCGGGAAGGCCTTGATCTCCATGGTCTTGAGATTTTGACAGACGACGCCGCGGCAGACGCCCTCGTCATCGACGATGGCCTGGAGGAACTCCCAGCCCTCGTACTTCTTGACCTTGCCCTGCGCCTCGAAGCGACGGACCTGTTCATCGAGAGCATACAGCAACTGCTGTCCGGTCGTCGCACCGGCGAAAGCCGTCCGGTGATGCTTGGTACCGCCGAAGCGACGGAAGTCGAGCAGACCTTCCGGGGTCCGGTTGAAGGGCACGCCCATCCGATCGAACAGGTAGATGATACCGGGTGCAGCTTCGCACATCCCCTTGATGGGCGTCTGGTTGCCGAGGAAATCGCCCCCGTAGACGGTGTCGTCGAAGTGCTCCCAGGGGCTGTCGCCCTCACCCTTCGTGTTGACGGCGCCGTTGATCCCGCCCTGCGCGCAGACAGAATGCGACCGCTTGACGGGAACCACCGAGAAGAGATCGACCTGAGCCCCGGCCTCTGCGGCCTTGATGACGGTCATGAGGCCGGCAAGGCCGCCTCCGATGACGATGATCCGGTTGGTATCCATGGATGGAGACCTCGTAATTTTCTAGCGCGCCGCCACGGCATCGCCGTTGCGGACGGAGAAGGACTGGGACACGGTGGTGGCCTGAGCGTGAGCCGGCGAGGGCGTCGAAGCCTCACGGGGCGTGCGGAAACCGGCGATCGACATCATGCCGAGGCCGAAGAAAACCAGCGTGACGAGAGGTACGGCCAGGGCCGTGAGCTTCTGAGCTCGGGCACTGACGGTCAGCCCCCAGTCGATGCAGAACTCCCAGAGCCCGTTTGCGAAGTGGAATGCGGTGGCCAGGACGAAGACCGCGTAGGCAGCGGCCATCGCGGGGTTTGCAAGATGATCGGCCACCTTCTGGAAACCGTTCTCGTCGATGGGCGTGCCCGAGAAGCGCATCTTGTAGGCGTGGTAGACGAGGAACACCGTGAGGAAGAGCCCCGTGTACCGCTGGAGGACGAAGTTCCAGTTACGGGCGTAAGGGAAGCGCAAGGGATTGTTCTTCGCGATGAATGCGACCCAGAGGCCGAACACCGCGTGATACACGAGCGGGAGGTAGATGAGCGTGAGCTCCCAGACCGGCAGAGCTGGCAACGACTCGAGGAGATGCACCCCCGCCTCGAAGTTCTCGACCCCGTGGGGACCGAGAGCCGTGGAATTCACCAGCAGGTGAATGGTCAGATACATCCCGAGCGGGACCGCTCCGGTGAACTGGTGCAGCTTGCGGAGAAGAAAGTACTTGTCGCGAAGAACGCTCATGGCATCACCTTGTCACGTCGCCAGACCTAGCCGGACGGAAGTCCGGATCAACACACCAATGTAACAAAAGACCCCGCGAGCGTCACGTCTGGCGCCCCCTCAGAGGAGGGGCTTGAGGATGCTCGTGGGAGGAAGCTGGTACCCCCGGTAAACCACCTTGCCTGCTCGGTCCAGGACCAGAATGGTGGGTATGCCGCGCACCTGGTATCGGGCCGACCCCTCGGCCGAGGTGTCGAGCCGGCCGGG
>JBEIFE010000222.1:0-4076 GCA_040382575.1 Candidatus Sericytochromatia bacterium | reverse complement strand
GTACTCCCTCCGGTGTGAGTCCATCCGCGAAGTCGCTCGGGGGTGGCAAGAGCGATAACTCCATCGGGTACAGATCCACGGACTGGATCATCCGTGGGCAGGTGCTCGATTCTGCCGGTCAGCCGGCCGCCGATGTGCAGGTGAGCGGCCGGGCGTCGATCGACGCCGCCGCCCTGGTCTCGAATGCGGCAGGGAGCCTGATGGATTCCCGGGCGAATCCCTTGATGGACAACCGGGCAAATCCGCTGATGGATTCCCGGACCAATCCGCTTCTGGATCCACGGGGTCAGGCCTATCGGATCCAGGCCGAGGGCCTCGAGACCCGCACGGACGCCCAGGGGCGGTTCACCCTGCGCTCAACCGAAGGCACGCCACTGAACGTCGAGGCGGTCCTCTCGGACACGCTGAAGGCCATCGTGATCGGCGTTTCTTCTGCCTCGGAGGCCCCGGTTCTTCGCCTGGCTCCGACCAGCACCCTCACGGGGCGGGTCACGGCGCCCGATGCCCCTCTGGTGTCGGACTTCGAGGGGGTCGAGGTCTTCATCCCGGGGACCTCGTACCAGGCACGGACCGACTCGTCCGGCCGCTACATGCTGGCGAACGTACCTGCGGGCTCCTTCTCGATCGTCGCGCTCAACGCGGGGCTGGGGCGCGCCATGGTTGAGGGTGTTCGCGTGGCTTCCGGTAAGCTTGTATCCGTTCCCGACCTTCCGATGACGATCAAGGCGCCGGCCATCACGCGCGTGGTGCCCGCCAACGGCGGCCCCGATACACGCGTGACGCTGACGGGGCGCGACTATGGTGCCAGCGTGGGCAAGACCTTCCTGGTGACCGTGAACGGCCTGATCGCCACCGATGTGCAGCGGATCAGCGACGAGACCATCCGCTTCTCGGTTCCCCGCGCCGCTCGCTCGGGTGACATCGTCGTGCTCGTGAACGGTATTCCGAGCAATCCGATGGCCTTCCAGGTCCTGAAGCGTCTCGAACTTTCACCGGGACACCAGGAGATGCGTCCGGGCGAGACGTCCACCTACCGCGTCGACGCGTTCGATACCGATGGAGCCATCGTGCCCGTGCCTACGGTGACCTGGCGCATGGAAGGTTCGGACCTCGAAATCGCCAGCACGTCTGTACGCGCTCTCACGCCCGGGCAGGGCCGTCTCATCGTCGAGAGCGGTTCGGTACGAGATATCGCCGTCTTGCGCGTGACGTCACGTGCCCCCCGCGTGGAAACCGTTGCCGGTGATGGGACGACCGGCTACCGAGATGGCCCCGGGTTACAGGCACAGTTCAACGGTCTCACGGGGATCGCCGTCGCGCCCGATGGGACCGTCTACGTGAACGCGGACCGCACGCCCATGGTGCGGGCGATCGACCTGGATGGGACGGTACGGACCGTCGCGGGGGGCCCAGAGCCCGGTCTCGTCGATGGAGCCACCTCGTCGGCGCGATTCGGTTATCTCACCGGGATGTGCATCGATCGTGAGGGCGCCGTCATCGTGGCGGATGGGGGAAATGGTTCCATCCGGAGGGTCACCCGCGAAGGAGTCGTCTCGACCGTCGCCGGGCCTAGCGTTCCGGCGCGGCCCGGGGATTACGTCGCCCCGTTCGTCGACGGAGCGTCATCATCCGCTCGCTTCTACAATCCCGTCGGACTCGCAGCAGCACCCGACGGCTCCCTCTTCGTGGCGGATATGTACAACCATCGCATCCGGTGGATCTCACCTGACGGGAGGGTCTCGACGCTAGCAGGAAACGGAACTCCGGCCTTGAAGGATGGACCGGGAGTCCTGGCATCGTTCCGCTATCCAACCGGGATCGCGCTCCATCCCTGGGGGGGGCTGATGGTGGTCGATCAGGGCAATCAGTGCGTTCGCCGGATCTCGTCGGATGGCATGGTGACGACCATTGCCGGCGACCAAGAACCAGGCTATCTCGACCGAACCGGGCGTGAAGCCCGCTTCTTCAATCCCATCGGCCTGGCGATCGACCCCGCGGGCACGGTGTTCATCTCGGATCTCTGGAATCACCGCATCCGCAAGATGACGTGGGATGGAGTCGTGACCACGCTGGCCGGTGCAGACGCCAACTTCGCGGATGGTCCGGTGCCCGGTGCGCGATTCAATTTCCCGTCCGGTATCGCCCTGGACCCCACCACGGGCGACCTCGTCGTGACGGACGCCAACAACCAGCGCGTGCGGCGCATCAAGTTCTAGCGGTCCGGGATGCCCGGTGGTGCGTCCAGGCCTGGCCCCGTATTCCGAGACGGGGCTAGTGTCCAATAGGCTTGACTCTCGATTTAGACTTGGTCTATATTGAATACATGGACACGAAGCTTGCCACTCGCAGTGAAGCGGAAGCCATGCTGCAATCCCGGGGCATTCAGCCCACCCCGCAGCGCGTCGAGGTGCTCTATCGCCTTCACGAGCACGGGGGGCACCTGTCCGCCGACGACCTGTACGCGCGGATGGCGATGGACACACGCCGGGTCTCGCGGGCCACGGTCTACAACACGCTCCAGGCCCTGGAGAAGGCAGGGCTCGTGCGTCAGATCGTCATCGAGCCCAACCGGGTCCTGTATGACGGCAACATCCAGCCGCACCACCACTTCTACAACGAAGCCACGTGCGAGCTGATGGACATTCCTGCCGACCGGGTCGGTTTCCTTTGCCTGCCCGTCCTGCCCGAGGGCACCCGGTTCGCGGGGGTCGACGTGGTGGTCCGCGTTCGCCCCGACATGTCCCCTCTTTAGACACGTTGATCCCGGCTCCCATCCTTCCTTCCTCTAGTTTTTTCTTGCTTTTTTAGATAAAGTCCAAGTTCAAGTCCAGGTCCAGATCAAGGTGGGATGCGACCCACCGCCCCGAAGGAGGTTCCCATGCAGCCGTTCGCCCCGATCCACCGGACCGTCACCCGCCAGAATCTCGAGGCCGCCTTCGGTGGCGAGTCGATGGCCAACCGCAAGTACCTCTACTTCGCGAAGATCGCCCGCCAGCTCGGTGACGAGGAAGTCGCCGCCCTCTTCGAGGAAACGGCCCACCAGGAGACGGCCCATGCCCTGAGTCACCTGGAGCTGCTGTATCCGCCCGAGACCCTGACCATCGAGCGCGTCCTGCAGCTGGCCATCGAGGGGGAAACCCACGAGTACACCACGATGTATCCGGGCTTCCGCGCCACGGCCGAGGCCGAGCAGGATGCGGCTGCCGTCGCAGAGTTCCTCGAGCAGGAAGCGGAATCCCGCGAGCATGCAGATATTTTCCGCGAGGCCCTGCGCAAGGCCGAGAAGCGCTTCGCCGCGCTGGCTCGCGTCGAGGAGAAGCACGCCAACCGGTACCAGGAAGCCCTCGAGCGAGTCCGGTCGTCCCGACACGTCGAGGTTTGATCCCCCTCGTCGACCATCCCACCCGGGGGGCTCGCCGCTCCCCGTCATCCGAGAGGAGCGCCCCATGCGCCAGTTCATCTGCATCATCGACGGCCACATCTACGACGAGGCCCAGGGGGATCCTGCCCAGGGGATCGCTCCGGGCACGCGCTTCGAGGACCTGCCTGCGTCCTGGAGCTGCCCGGATTGCGGGGCAGGCAAGGACGACTTCGAGCTCGTCGTCGCCGCGATCGCCTGAGGAGGCCCCCCGTGGAACCCGTCGTCGTCATCGGGGCCGGCCTGGGCGGGGTGACCGTCGCTCGCGAGCTGCGCCGTCTCCGTCCACACCTCGCCATCGTCCTCGTCACCAGCGACGACGGGCACATCTACCCGAAACCCCAGCTCTCGGCCTCGCTGCGCCTGCGGCGAGAACCCGATTCCCTCATCCGCACCCGGGTCGAGGACCTGCGCGCCGAGGGGATCACGGTGCTCTCGCGCTCGCCGGTCGCTCGCCTCGATCTGTCCCGTCGGAACATCGAGCGGGCCGATGGGACCTTCCAGGGCTACCGGGCCCTGGTGCTGGCCGTTGGGGCCTCGGCGTTCACGCCGCCCGTCGAGGGGGATGCGGCGTCCGAGATCGGCACGGTCAACCACCTGGACGATTACCGCCGCTTCCGCGATCGCCTCCGGTCCGAACGCCCCGTGCTCCTCGTGG
>JBEIFE010000221.1:0-4085 GCA_040382575.1 Candidatus Sericytochromatia bacterium | reverse complement strand
CATCGTCGGGCACCGGCGCCTGCACGCACCGGTCGGGCCATCGTGCTGCCCTGAGCGCGTCAGGTCGTGTGGTCGTCGATCCAGCGCTCGACCTCGTCCAGAGAGCTCATGGATGGCACCATCTCGATGAGATCTTCGGCCTGCTCCATGGAAAGGGTTGTGAGACGGGCTTGCAGGGGCTCGCCAGGAATGCCGACATAGCGTCCGATGAGCCGCCTCAGCAGCATGACGAGTTCGGCCCCGATGCCTTCTCTGAGCAACACCTGCCGGGCTTGCCACTCGCTCGATCCCTCGACGGGTTCCAGATCTGCCAGCCATCGCAAGGTGCCACCTCCACCCGTGAAGCCCTCTGCCCATGACAAATCTAGCATGTACCGGCTCATTTTCAGACATCCGTTCACGTGATGCTTCCAGGCGGGATGCTGCATCGCTTCCTGGATCAGGGGCTCCACCATCTCGCGGCATGCCCCACCTTTCGAGAAGGCGATGAAAGGCCACCACGGTCCATCGAGGCCCTCGGCCAGGATGCGACCGGCCTCCATTTCCCAGACATTGACCTCCAGGAAATCGAATCGCATCTCCTTACCCAGGATGCGGCTCGCGACCGGAACGGGGCGCTTGCCGCCTGCCCTGGACAGGTGAATGACCACGGGCAAGACGGGCAGGTCATGCATGAGGTGAAGATGCAATGCCGTCTCGGCCAGTCTTTTCCCGATCCGGGGATCAACTCGGGATTGGACCTCGATGACGGCGAGCCATTCCCCGATGACCGGATCAGTTCGGTGTCCAGTTCCAGTCCAGGTAACGGATCCGGAGGCCTGGACCTTCGAGGGCTTCCGCCAGCTCCGGCTCGAGGTGACGCCTCACGAAGGCCAGGACATCCCCGAAATCCCGCCGGTACCACCGGAAGAGCCGACTCAGATGCAGCGTCCGGGTTTCCGCGTCGAACCGGCAACCCGCCGGGTCGGCCAGGTAGCTCCTCGTGGCGATCGCCAGCTGGGCATCGAGGTGCTCGGCCTGGTATTCCCGGATGGGCGGACACGAGACGGCCCCGCAGTTGAGCGCGAAGTGGATGCGCGGATCTCCGAATCCGCGGATCTCGGCTTCCAGGCGGTACAGGCTCCACGCGCGACCCTCGACCGGATGCCGGTCCAGGAGAAAATACCGGATGAACCCCCACCACGACGGATGCCGGCGTGGAGACGTCCGCACGATGTCGTGGTAGGCGTTGATCAGCGCGGCCAGTCGCTGCGGGTCCCCACCGGCTGACGCTTCCGGCGTGCGACGTGCCCCGGCGCTCACGGTGCCGGCCATTCCTGGAAGGCCCGGACCGGTCCGTACCAGCTGACCATCCGGCCGTGGGTCTGGTCCGTGTCCGTCATGAAGGCGATCGCCGACCCGGGCACCGGACCCGTGACGCACCAGGACCACCGCAGGATGGGCGTCTTGCGAACGTCGATCGAACTCAGACGGACCAGCATCGAGGCGGCATCGTCACTGGTCGCGCGGATCACCGCCTGCCCATCCGAACCGGTGTCCATGCGGTAATCGACCTTCCTGTGCCACGGTCGGAAGGTGAGGTTCTGCCATCCCCCTGTCTCGAAAGATGCGAAGTCGGCGACGACCTGCCCCGAAGGCATCTTCCCGGGCGCGACCGGGGGCACCGACGGGCGTCCACCCGGGACGGGCTCGAGCGTGGCACCGGCGGGGAGGCGGCCGCAGCCGAGCATCCAGACTGTGGACACCACGGGGATCAGAAAACGTGAACGCACGTGGACTCGCTCGAGGGAAACGGACCGGACATCGGCATGAACCAGGTCCATGATGACACACCCCATTCCGCGGTGCCCGGTTCCGGCCGCGACCTGCCCGACCTCTGGTCCCGGCGCGAACGCCTCACGTTGCTCATCGCGGAGGCAGGTCCGTGGGGCCCCGCGCTCTTCAGCGGTCTCAAGATCCTCACGGTGGTGCTGGCCTTGCCCTCGGCCCCCGTCACGATGGCGGGAGGCTTCCTGTTCGGCCCCGTGCTGGGCTCGGTGGTGAACATCCTGGCTGCCACGGTCGGAGCCTGCCTGACCTTCTTCATCGGGCGCTTCCTGGGCCGCGAGACGGTCCAGCGCTTCCTGCCCGCCCGCCTCCAGACCCTGGATGCCCACCTGGCCGGGCGCGGCCTCCGGGTCATCCTGTCGCTGAGGCTCATCCCGCTCGTACCGTTCAATGGCCTCAACTACGGAGCCGGCCTCACCCGGGTCTCCTTCCGGGACTACCTCGTCGGCACCGCCATCGGGATCTCGCCCGGGGCCACCCTCTACACGCTGATGGGCCACTCGGCGGCGGAGGCATCCGTCCCCGGGATGGGGTTCGCCCTCGCGGGCCTGGGGCTTCTGTCGCTGATGCCCGTTTTCTCCCGCCGGTGGGGGCTCAGGAAGGACCGTACGTCGCCTTCAGATGCGCGATGACGGCCTGGCGTTCCGACATGGTGCGCGCCGTGGTGAACAGCCGGAACCTGGCCCCGAAGTCGCTCCGGTACTCCCCGATGATCGACCAGCGCTCGCCGCGGCGATCGCCCCCGGCCACTTCCTCGGCCTGCCGCAGGAAGAAGTCCCCGTGGCGAATGGATGCCTGCCCGGCATAGCTCACACTCGTGATGTGCTCGATGAACGGCTCCCGGTCGAAGATCTGCTGGACGTACTCACGAAAGCCCACCGGGAAGTGGTCTTCCCGGAAATGCGGGGACCGCCGCCGGGGGGCCGGACCGGGCAGTGCGCCCTCCGTGGTGGCCCGTAGCTGTTCGAGAGCGATCTGGCCCACGGGCGACAGGGCCACCCACGTCTGCCCGTCCATGACCTCTTCCTCCACCAGCACCTCGAGCACGGGCGCGAGGGCCTCGGGGCGAATCAGCATGCCCGCTTCCTCGAGATCCTCGAGCCAGGGCAGATGGGGCCGGAGGGGCTCGAGGTCGAACCGCACGGGCATCGGCGGGATCGTGATCAGCCGATCGAAGCGCTCGTGCTTGTAAACCACGGGGGCCCCGAAGGCCTGGCCCATCAACGTGGCGATCGCGATCTGGGCCTTGTAGCCGCCCGTTGCGTTGATGAGCACCCGCGACGGGTCGCCCGATTCGCGAAACGCCTGGGCGATCAGCCCGGCGAGGGCCCGGAGCCCTTCCCGCGCGAAACGCTCGGGATCGTCATCTTGCAGATCCCGCACCACGATCACCTCGCAGGGCCAGTTCCAGCCCTCGAAGACCCTGCGCAGGATCTCGCCCACGAGTTTCCCCTGCCGCGTATCCGAGACCAGCAGCTGGTTGCGGGCAGGGGGTTCGATCACCCCCCCGCGGGCCCGCAACGAGGCCAGACATCCCAGTTCCGCCCCGAGCTCGCGCGAGGCCGGATCGCGCGCCAGCATCGCCTTCACGAGCTCTGCCGTGTGCACTTCGACGCGGGCTTCGTCCGCGCGATCCGTTCCGAGGATGGCCACGGCCGGGACGAGCCGGACCAGGTGCATCCAGAGGCTCGTCCCGACGGTATGGACCAGGTGATAGGGCAGAAGGTGATGCAAGGTGTCCTCCTGACGGGTGATACCATGATGATTCACCCTGGAGCTGGGTATCTGTCAATCATGCCATCCGAATTAGCTCATCGATCCATCCGGAAGGAGGCCCGACATGGCACGCGTGCTCATCTTCGCCAAGGGGGGGAAAGCCCTCGATCCCGCCCGTTACCGCACTCCGGACGATCGAATTGTCGAGACCCGTTTCCCGGAACACGTCGCGCGACAGTGGTTCGCCCCCGGAGGAATCGACCGGGCCTTCGCTCTCCTGACAGACCGGGCCGAGGAGGCCTGGGGGGAACTGCTGCAAACCGCCTGGCCCGACACGGTCAAACCCGATCCCGTGCGGATCCCCGAGACGGCCACCGAGGAAGACCTCTGGACGATCTTCCAGACGATCGGCGACTGCGTCTCCGCGGGGGACGAGGTCGTCCTGGACATCACCAACGGGTTCCGCAGTATTCCACTGGTGGCGATGCTGGCCGTGACCTACATCCGGGTGGTCAAGCGAGCGCGCCTGATGGGCCTCGGAT
>JBEIFE010000220.1:0-4086 GCA_040382575.1 Candidatus Sericytochromatia bacterium | reverse complement strand
CTCGGCCTCGATGCCGCCGTCTCGAGGATTCTGCCGGACAAGACGGGCGAGATGCTCTATGAAGAGACGCGCGTCTGGCTCATGCGCCGTAGCCGCTCCCAGCGGGAGGCCGTGCTGGCCAGAGGGCCCGTGGCATCCACCCGCTGGACCTCGGGAGGACGACACCACCACCATCCGACCTGGCTGCCCGATGGCCGGCTCGCCTACACCGAATCGGTGAAGGGCAAGGGGTCCTGGATCGCAACGCGCGAACTCCAGGCGGATAAGCGGTCCAAGATCTGGTTCCGGAAGGATGCCCTCGGGGGCTTCAGCGTGAACCGGGATGCCTCGAAGGTCCTGTTCTTCGAACAGGAAGAGGACCGCGATCGCTTCACGAGCTACACGGATCTGGCCGTCTGGGATCGTTCGAGTACGCAGACGAAGGCGATCACCCGGTCACTCCGGGCCGCAGACCCGGCCTGGTCGCCCGATGGGAAGGGCATCGTGGCCGTCGTCTCGGGCAAGGGGGCCAACCGTCTGGTGCGCCTGGACGGTGAGGGTAGGGTCCTCGGTGATCTGACCCCCCACGCCTTCGGGACGACCTGGGCGAATCCCACCTACTCGCCCGACGGGAAAGTCGTCGTGGCGACACGCTTCCGGTCAGGGAAGACTCAGCTGGTCCAGGTCGCGGTGGATACCGGGAAAATCACGGATCTGACCGATGGTGCCGGATTGGATCTTTATCCGCGGTTCTCGCCAGACGGCGCCTGGCTGCTGTTCAGCTCGGACCGACACGGCCCCTTCAACGTGTACGCCATGAAGCCAGACGGGACGGCCATGGTCCGCCTCACCAACGGGGTCGGAGGGTGCTTCGAGGGGGCCGTCTCACCGGATGGCTCGACGCTGGCCTTCGTCGACTACCAGGGGACGGGTTTCGACATCCACACCTTGCCCTTCGATCCGGTGCGGGCAACCCGGGTGAACCCGAGGGAGGCCCTCGAGTTCGACTTCAACGGCAACCTCGTCCCGAGACTCGTCATCCCCGTGAAACCGGCCGACGAGACCCTGGCGAGCAGTCTCGAACCGCATCCTTACTCCCCCGTTCCCTCCCTGATGCCCGTCACCGTCAATCCGGCACTGTCCCTCCAGGGACCTCTGGGGACCACGACCGGGCTGAGCCTCAACGGTCAGGACGTTCTCCGCCAGCACTTCTACAGCGTATACGGAGCCTACTCCTTCAATGGCCCGGCGGCCGTCTCGGGCCGTCCCCAGGGCTTCCTGTACTATCAGAACGATCAGGCTTACCCGTCCATCCAGGTGCAGGGGAGTTTCTTTCCGACGATCGGGCGCTATCCCGTCCGGACCTTCGCCGGCTCGGGGGTACTGGGCCTGTGGTCCGACCAGACACGCCTCGAACTTTCCACTCGGCTTCCGGGCCTGCCGTTCCCTTTGCTCGGCTCGAACTGGGTCGATGGCCAGTCCCTGGAACTGGGCTACGTCAGTCTGTTCAATCGCCCGTTCGCCCTGTCCAGCCTGTCGAATCCCGAGACGGCCCTGCCCGTCCCGAATGATGCGAACGGATTCCCCTCGGTATCGACCAGTTCGACGGCCGACACGCCTGGACTCACCGGCAGCGTATTCCTCAACTACCAGCGAGCCGACAACCGTCCCTCGACCTACGGAGTCAGTCCCGAGGGGGGATCCGTCTCCAGCGTGGGCCTGGAGCTCGCCCACCCGATGCTCGCGGGCGATCTGGAGGGGGGTAACCCCGGCAAGTCTGGCCTGTTTGGCCCGACCATCCCGTCCAGCAAGGCGACCTATGCCCGGCTCTGGGGGGATCACCGCCATTATCTCTCGATGCCATGGCAGAACCACGTGCTCGCGTGGCGAGTCGCCAGCAGTCTCAACTTTGGCCAGAACGGGGGAGGCTTCACCCTGGGGGGCATCAACAACCCGATCTTTCTCAATCAGCTCGATCTCACCTCGGCCACCAACCTCGAAACCCGGTTCCTGCCGTTCCGAGGTTACGACGGCGTCTCCGGCAACCACATGGGCTACGTGAGCGGGGAGTACCGGATGCCCCTGATGTCGGTGCAGCGTGGCTTCGGCTCGGCCCCACTCTATCTGGAACGTCTCGGACTCGTGCTCGGGACGGATGTCGGTGCGACCTGGGACAACCCGCTGGCACCTGCCCCGAACCGCGCCTTTTCGATGGGAAAGCTGATGCTCGGTGTGGGGGCAGAGCTCCGGGCCCAGGTGACGATCTTCGGCTTCCTGAGCACCCAGTTCCGGCTGGGCGTGGCGCAGGGACTGTTGAAACCAGAGCCCTGGGATTTCGATGGAACGAAACTGGCTCCGTATGCGCCCAGCCTCCAGCTGATCACCGGCTTCGGAAACGCCTTCTAGGCAGGAGTCCCGGATGGACCTACCGCTCACCCGTCGCTTCATCGGCAGCATCCCGCACCTGGGCAGCCTCGTCTCGATAGCCGCCCAGGGAACGGCCAGCCCTCATCCTCACGAGCACTGGGGAGCGATCGGCGAGATCGCCCGCAGTCAGGCTATCGACCTCGGAAACTTCCAGCTGCTCTACCGTCTCGACCTGCGCCCATCCGAGACCTTTCGATGCCCCGAATGCGGGGTGGAAGGCAAAGGACTGGCATGGGAGTTCACGAATCCTCTCACCGGCGTGCGGGCGCGGTTCTCGAGCTTGCTGATGCACGCCTTCCTGGTGCATGACCGGATGGAAACCGAGGAAGACCTGATGTCGGTGGATGACGTGCCTCGCGGTCGGCGCACCCTCAGGATCGAACCGCGCGAGCTGTTCCGGGTCATGCGAGGGGCAGACGTCCCGAGCGACGTCCTCGAGGAACTCGAGCAGGCCCAGGGAGAAACGGCATGACCCAGACGAACGCCCACCCGGCTGGCTGGCTCCTCGGCCTGCTACGCAAGATCCGGGAACTCGGGGCCACGGACCTGCACCTTCGACCCAATCTCGCGCCCTTCATGAACGTCAACGGTCTGCTCGCGCCCGTGCCCGAGGCGCCTGTCTTCACGGGGCTCCAGGTCGAGCAGCTCGCCCTGAGTGTGCTGCCGGAAGCCCTGCAGCAACGATTCGCCCGGGAACGTGAGTGGGAATTCTCCTGGGGAACCTCGAGTACGGGCCGCTACCGGCTCCTGGTCTTCCGGGGGGCCGGGGGCGTGCAGGCCAGCATCCGTCTGGTTCCCGAGCTCGCGTCACTCGAATCGCTGGGTCTTCCCGGAGCCTACCGGAAGCTGCTGCTTGAACCGCATGGCCTCATCCTGGTCGGTGGGCCACCCAACTCCGGCAAATCGACCATCCTGGCCTCCACGGTGGACTTCTTCAACGACCAGCGTCGCGGACACATCGTCTCGATCGAGGATCCCATCGAGATCCAGCACGTCTCGCGCACGGCTCTCGTGACCCAGCGTCAGGTCGGGTCGGACGTGGAGAACATCGCTGCGGGGATCCGGTCTGCCCTGCGGATGGCACCGTCAGCGCTGGTGGTCTCCCGTCTGGTGGACCGGGCGAGCGTCCTGGCCGCCGTGCAGGCCTCGGCCAGCGGCGTGCTGGTGGTGGCCGGCATCGAGGCATGGGATACCGTCGAGGCCATTTACCTGATGCTCCAGCATGTCGAGCCTCATGAACAGCCTGCCTTGCGGCACATGCTGGCCGGCCACCTGCGGGGATGCCTGGTTCAGTGGCTCCTGCCGCGCCAGGAAGGGCCAGGACGTGTAGCAGCGCACGAACTGCTGCTCAGCACGACCAATGTCGCCGAGACGATCCGCCTCAAGCCTCCCGAGGCCCTGCGCGAGATCCTGACGACCGGGGCCCAGGACGGCCAGGTGAGTCCGTATGTTTCCCTGAAGGAATTGCTCGACGCCGGCGTCATCCAGTACGGGGACGCGCTCGTCTCGGCCCCCACCAAGCAGGACTTCGTCTTGCAGGGCCGGGCCGCACTCCGGGCCCTGCGGGAAAAGGGCTGAATCCGGTATCATGCAGGCGATCGCCCCTCAAGGAGACACCTGCATGACGCTCGCCACTTCCACTCCCGACCTCATCTCGGAAGCCTCCCGCGATCGCTCGCG
>JBEIFE010000219.1:0-4087 GCA_040382575.1 Candidatus Sericytochromatia bacterium | reverse complement strand
GGATGCGAGCCGTGACAAACTCACGATCCATCTCGGTCCAGGCTTCGGACATGTCGAAGCGCTTGATGACGATGTTCTTGAGGACGTTGCGCTCACCGTGCCGACGCGCCTCATCGAGGTCGCGCGCAAACTGCTCGGCAACCTGAGGCTCACACAGGCGCTGGAGGGCAGAAACATCCTGATTGGACCAGGCTTCCTGGATACCGAAGAAAACGGCAGAAAGCCGATCCTCCAGGGTCTGACGGGTGAGGCCCGGGGAATTGAGCTGGATGGCTGCCAGTCCCTGGTCGAGGGTCTGCTGCCCACCGAATCCGGACACGGGCCGGGCCGCGATGTCGAACGTGGCCGCCGAGGGAGCGCCGTCTTGACCGACGGAACGTCCCCAGCCGCTCAGACCGGAGGCCATGGCACGTTCCTGCGAGTTGCGGCTCAGCTTGCGATAGAGCCACCAACCGCCGCCGAGCAGCAACAGCAGTGGCAGGATTCCGAAACCACCGCCACCGGTGGATCCATAGCCGTGGCCCGGACCGTAGCCCGATGCATATCCGGACCCGTAGCCTCCATGGTGGCCACCGAACATCCCGGAAATCCCCGACCACACCGCCGAGCCTGCGAGACCTCCGAGCATGCCGCTCAGGAAGGGATTCCGCTGCGACCAGGAGGGCTGCTGGGCCGGGACGCCGAGGCCAGGACGCATCTGACCGGGAACGGACTGGAAGCCAGGTCGGGAAGCCGGGTTCCCCCACGTTCTATCCGTCCGGACCCCGCGATCGCCCATCGAGCGGTAGACCGACGTCCCGCGCATGGAACGAGAACGTCCGGCACGGGCATCGGCATCGTCGACGAAGATGAGAGAGGTGGACATCAGGGCCAGGCCCAGAGCCACTGCACGAATGCCACGATTCATTGATTCCTCCCAGGGAGCACGGCTCCCGGTATCCTGATCAGGCAACAAAAAAAGACCCGACCAGGACGACAACACGCCTCTGGCCCAGGTCTCGCGCTCGAAGTCTATGCTTCGTTACAGGCACCGGGCTAAGCCGTGATGACGATGCCTGCACTTCTCGTTGTCAGATCGAGAAGGCCTAATCCCCCAGGACAAAATTACAATATATCCCGGAATGGTCAGAGTCAAGCCCCCGCGAGCGGCGATGGTATAATTCATCATTCGCGCAAGAACCGGAGGACCGCTTGAACCCGACCCCTTCTCAGACGGATGGCTTGCTTGACCACTCGGATGCCAGGCGGATCATCGACACGGCTCTGGTCACCGGCGCGGACTTCGCGGAGATCTTCCTGGAGGACCGAGCCAGCCGCCGCATGACCTTCAACGATTCCAGGATCAAGGAAGCGGCGTCTGGACAGTCGATGGGTGCTGGCATTCGCGTCATCCGCGGTCACCAGGCCACGTATGCCTACACGAGCGATCTGTCGGCAGCCGGCCTTGAACAGCTTGCCCGGGACGTGGCGGAGGCATCCCTCACGTCGGAATCCCCGGGCCCCAGGCGGGGTGAGGAACCCGTTGGGGTCCGCAGCAACCTGGAACTTCCCACTCGCCTGTGGTCGAGCGAAAACGTGGACCTTCCATCGGTGCTCTCGCGCATCGACCAGGTGGCCCGGACGGAATCCGAACGGATCTCGCAGGTCGAGGTCCTGCTGGCCGAATCCATGCAGACGGTGCAGATTTTCAATTCCGACGGCCTGGTGGCGGCCGAACAGCGTCCCCTGATCCGGATCACGATCCAGGCGATCGGATCGGACGGGCATGAATTCCAGACGGGTTCGGAGTCGCCCGGGGTGACGGGTGACTGGAGGTGGCTGGCCGGACTGGACGTGGACGCACTGGCCTCGAGTGCGGCTCGGCAGGCCCTGACCATGTTGACGGCTGGACACGCGCCCTCCGGGCGGATGCCGGTCATCATCGACAACGGTTTCGGTGGAGTGATCCTGCACGAGGCCTGCGGGCATTTGCTGGAGACGACCTCCGTCGCACCTGGCACCAGCGTGCTTTCCGGGAAGATGGGCGAGATGGTCGCGCATCCGAGTGTGAGCGTCATCGACGACGGGACGATCGAGGGCGCATGGGGCTCCCTGAACATCGATGACGAGGGGATGCCGACCCGACGATCGCTGCTGATCGAAAAGGGGAAGCTGGTCTCGTACATCGTGGATCGGCTGGGCGGGATCCGGACGGGGTATGCGCCCACGGGTTCGGGACGCCGGGAGAGTTATCGATACGCGCCGACCAGTCGGATGCGCAACACGTTCATCGCACCCGGTGAAGGCTCGCTCGATGAGCTCATCTCGGAGGTCAAGTACGGGCTTTACGCGAAGCGCATGGGCGGCGGGTCGGTTTCGCCGGGGACGGGTGATTTCAACTTTTCCGTGCGCGAGGCCTATCTGATCCGAGATGGCCGCATCGCGGAACCCGTGCGAGGAGCGACTCTCATCGGGAACGGGGCCGAAATTCTGCACCGGATCGACCGGGTGGGAGCCGACCTCAAGCTGGCGGCTGGCTATTGTGGTTCCATCAGTGGTTCACTACCCGTTTGTGTGGGACAACCCCCCATCCGCGTGAGCGAGATCGTCGTCGGAGGACGCGCGTGACCCGAAATTTTCATGACCGCGAAATCGATCAGCTCCTCACCAGGGCACACCGGGAAGGGATCGGGGCCGAAGTGTACCTGCAAACCCTTGAACAGACGACCATCCAGGTCGAACACGGCGCGGTGGAGCACTTCGGCCTGGCCCGCTCCCGGGGAATAGGAGTCCGGGTCTTCGAGAACGGACGGGTCGGTCAGGCCTTCACGGAAGATCTCGGAGTTTCCGCGCTGGATGACGTGCTCGACTCGGCGCGTCAGAATGCACGCCTGCTCGGTGCAGATCCCGTCGTGGGACTGGCCTCGAACATCGGGCAGCCCGTGTCGCTGGAACTCGAACGCCCTGAACTGGCCCTGATTCCGGTACGGACCAAGATCGACCTGGCCATCTCGCTGCACGACATGGCCAGAGGGCTGGACAGCCGGATCCGGCAGGTCACGCACACGACCTTCTCGGATGGACACGGGGCTGTCCGGATCGCGAGCACGGAGGGGGTCGACAGGCATCAGCGGAGTTCGGCCGCAACCCTGTACACGGCACCTCTCGTGGAAGAGGGCGGGCAGCGCAAGACGCATTACGCCGTCCGATCCACCCGCGACTGGGACAAACTCGATGCGGAATCGCTGGCACGCGAGGCCGTCGAGATCGCGGTCGCCAAGCTTGGCGCAACGGTACCCGAGTCCGGAGACTACCCGGTTCTCCTGGCGCGCGAGGCGCTGTCCGATCTGCTCGGGGTGTATCTCAAGATCTTCTCGGCCAAGGTGGCGCAGGAAGGCAAGTCGCTGCTCGCGGGGCGGGTCGGTGAGGCGATCGCCGGCCCAAGGGTGACGCTGATCGACGACCCCCACGATCTGAACGGCATGGGCGCACGATCTTTCGATGCCGAAGGAACGTGGACCCGACCGATGACCCTCGTGGAAAACGGGGTGTTTCAGGGGTTCCTGTACGGACAGGAATCGGCGCGTCGCGCTGGCGTGGAATCTACGGGCCATGCGGTACGGGGCGGATACCGCGGGGGGTTGGACGTCGGCCCGAGCAACCTGATCTGGAAACCCGGAACGCGCGACAAGGCAGCCCTGCTCTCCGAGCTGGGGAAAGGCATCCTGGTGACGGACCTGACGGGTCTGCACGCAGGTGCCAACGCGATCTCGGGAGACTTCTCGCTTCAGGCGGAAGGATTCTTGATCGAAGACGGAAAGGTCGCCGGTCCGCTGCACGGGTTCACGGTCGCGGGTAACTTTTACCGGTTGCTTCAGGATGTGGTGGAATCAGCCAATGACCTGGATTTCCAGTCGGGCAGCATCGCCACCCCCACGGTCTGGATCAAGTCCCTGGCGATCGCCGGCAGCTAAAACAAGTCGCACCGCAGGCGTGCCGCAGGCGCGATGAAGCCCGAGGCGCACCGCAGGTACGACGAGCCACGAAGAGCCACGAAGAGCCCCTCCCAGGAAGACCGGGAGGGGCAAAAAATGCGTGGGGGCCGAGC
>JBEIFE010000218.1:0-4092 GCA_040382575.1 Candidatus Sericytochromatia bacterium | reverse complement strand
CGGGGTCTTCAGGGCTGCTGTCGCTCGATCATGGGCGGCCTCCACTTGCGCTGGTTCGAGGGCCTCGCCCGGGTTGAGGCCAAGCAGAGCCGCATCGGCGTCGCGATCGGTTCCGCGATCGGTAACGCGAGGGAGGGGCGCCAGCAGGAATTGCATGGCTTCCCGGACCACCGACTCTGGCAAGGGGCGCGATCGCCACAGCGCCTCCGGAACCGTCACCCGTGGCCAGAAAGGCAGATACCCGGCCAGCAATCCCCTCATGGCCATCCGCATCCCCGACCAGGCGAGCAGGGGCCAGACCAGCAGGGTGAGTCCGAGGGCGGGCGCCATCTGCGGGCCCGGCGAGGGGTGGTCCAGCGCCATCCAGGCCAGACCATCGAGGGCGATGGGCAAGCTGACCAGGATCAGCAGGTGGCTCCGGGCCGACAGGTCCGGCAGGGCCACGGCCAAGAGCGGGCTGACGAGGACGCCCAGCAGGGCACCGGTCGCGGCGGCCAGCGGTGAACCCGCCTCGAGGGCGACTCCGAGTGCGAGCCATGCGACATGATTCGCCCCCACGGTCCTCAGCCCGGTCCGCCAGAGCCAGATCCGGGGGGCGCGAACGAGGGTCCATGGATCGTGCATCCGGGATGGCCGGCTGCTTGCAGGGGTGTTGTCCCGGTTGCTCACCCGAGCATCGTACCCCCTGAAACGATCTCTTCAAGAAGATTTCACATGCCGGAAAGACATGCGCGCCGTCAGGCTTCGACAACAACCATGGACCGTCAGGAGGACACGCACATGCTGGAAATCGGCCGGAACGAGTGGAAGAACCCCGTGGCGTCGCGTCTACCCGCGCCGTCCGTCGACCGGAACGAAAGCCTCGCTCAGGGCTCTTCCCGCTGCGCTCAGCAGGGTCAGGCTTCTCCGGCAGATCGCTCCGCTTTGCGGGCCGGATTAGAACGTCTCGAGGCGCTCGCCCGTTCCGGACCGGGATCAGCTGGCCGGGCACAGGCGCTCGGTGAAGTCGTGGTCGCACGAGCCGAGCTTGCGGAAGCACGGATCCAGGCCGAAGACGTTCCTGCTCCCGTGGCATTCGCTCCACAGGGGGGAGCTGCAGGGCTCGCGTCATCCACGTCCGAAACGCCCAGGCCCCTCATGGCCGCGCCTTCCGCCTCGAAGGCCGGAGCGATCACCGTGGCGCGAGGCCGGGTCGAATCGGCACGGGCTCATCTCGTGGCCGCCCGCACGCTTTCCTGAACCGTCAGCCGGGTAGGCGCGACAGGGCCCGCTCCAGCTTCTCCCTGACCTCGAGTGCCAGCGGCACCAGCGCCGGATTCTCGGTGATCGGGAGCAGGCGCGTCGGATCGATGGCCTTCACGTGGGTCTGACCCTCGTCCTCGCGAATGATCACGTTGCAGGGCATGACCAGACCGATGTCGGCTTCCAGCCCCAGGGCGCGATGCGCGAGCGGCGGGTTGCAGGCCCCCAGGATGACATAGGGCGCCCGGTCGATGTCCAGTTTGGACTTCATCGTGGCCTGCAGGTCGATCTCGGTCAGAACCCCGAAACCCTCGGTCTTGAGGGCTTCCTTGACGAGTTCGATGGCCTCGGGGACGGATGCGTTCACCGGGCCACCGAGGCCGTGGCGATCGGACGTGACGTTCATGGACGGTACTCCTTCGAGCGTGTGGCGGGGGCGCTCCCGACGCACCATTCTACGGAATGTGCCAGAACCGGATCACCGTCCAGCTGGTCGCGGCCAGCACCAGGAAGCCTAGCCATCCGGCCTGGATCGTGCGCCAGCCGGCGCGTTGGATCATCGAGAGGGGCGTGTTGAGGCCCATCGCCGCCATGGCCATGACCATGAGAAACACACTGGTCTGGGCGAGGAGAGCCTTCACATCCGCCGGTACCAGTCCCGTCGCGCTGAGGATGCCCACCCCGACGAACCCCAGCACGAACCAGGGGACGGGCGGGTTGCTCCAAGTGTAGGTGGTGCGCTCGGATCCGCGTCCGGTCCACCAGCCCAGCACGATCAGCGTGGGAGCCAGCAGCACGACGCGCATCATCTTGACCAGCGTCCCGAGCTGACCGCTGTCAGGGCCCCATGTGAATGCCGCGGCCGTCACCTGGGCGACCTCATGCAGGGTCGAACCCGAAAGCACCGCCAGCTGGGCATCCGTCAGGTGCAGGAAGCGGCCCAGGAACACATATGTGAGGACCCCTGCCGTTCCGAGCAATCCGCACAGGGCGACGGCTACCGTCGTCTCGTCCTCGTCGGCACCCGTCACGGGCGCGGCTGCCGCCACGGCGCTCGCCCCGCAGATGGATGTGCCGACGGCCAGCAGGACCCCGACCTTGCCGGGGACGTCCAGCTTCCGTGACAGCCACGAGATCGTCACGATGCCGAGCGCGATCATGAGCAGATCGAGGATCAGGATCCGCGGTCCGGCCTGGATGGCCTGGACCAGATCGAGGCGCGTCCCCATCAGGACGATACCCAGCCGTAGTACGGTGCGCGCCGTGAACTTCGTGCCAGCGATCGCCTTCTGCGGGATTCCGGCCGTCATCCGCCACGCCAACCCCAGCAGCAGGGCGATCGTCAGCGGCCCGAGGATTTTGAGCCCCCCCTGCACGGCCGTGAGGACATCTCCCGCCAGGGGCAGCGCAGCCGGCGAAGCTGTCACGAGCCCGTAGCTCAGGGTGGCGAGGACGAGAGCGAGGAGCATCCCCGCGAGGCGAGGATCACGGTCGAGCAGACGGGCAAGCGGGGACAAGCTTCCTCCGGAAACGAGCGTGCCCGGGGAGACCGGCAGGCCTCCCCGGAATGGGGACATTGATCCCCATCGTACTAGAGCAGGCTCGCGAGATCCCGGAGGGGCCAGAATGCGAGAGCGCCACTCCGGGGCCCCGGGGTGGCGCTCTCGATGACAGCTGGGGAGGCAGGATTCGAACCTACGGTGGTCGGTTCCAAAGACCGATGCCTTACCACTTGGCTACTCCCCATCGGTTGTGCCAGCCTAGCGGATCGACCCGGGAGCGTCAAGGCGCGCCACCAGCCACGCTCAGCGGGTCAAGGAGGTGTTAAGTGGCAAGCGGCCTGGCATGAGTCGAGAATTTAGCGAACCGTTACGGATTCATTAAAGCTGGCTTTACCGAGTGCACGATTCGATCTCCGATATCTCGGTTGTGCGCCCCGTACCGGATCCCCGAGAAGGAGGTCCCCCATGGCCATCTCGAACAACTACTCGCAGCCCATCCCCAGCCGGCTCCAGACGGTGATTCCCGCGGCGAGTTCCGACAACCTCGCGGGTATGCGCCTCGCCGCACCCGTCGTGAACACGCTCAACCAGGTTCGCATGGCCCGGGATACGTTCCAGGGATCATCTGCCATCGCATCCGGGATGCGCATGATGGATGACGCCGGTGGCGTGATGTCCGGTGGAATGCCGGGCGTGGGCGGCATCGGAAGTCGCATCGGAAGCGGTGTCCGGGGGATATTCGGTGGCGGTTTCCGCAGCTTCTTCTCCGCCCTCAAGACCAATTTCGTGGTCTCGGCCGTCCTCTCGGGCATCTCGAACATCTACGAGCTCGCCACGGGCAAGGTGAAGCCGCTGCAGGCCGCGGGCAACTTCATCGCTGACACGGCCACGTATACGGGTATCGGCGCCGCCTCGACCACCATCGGCGGTCTCGTGGGAAGCCTGATCCCCATCCCCTTCCTGGGCACGGCCCTCGGTGTCGCGGCGGGCGCGGGCGTCGGCCTGCTGCTCGGCAAGCTCTACGAGGACAAGGTCCGGACCTCGTTCTCGGGAACGGTCCAGCAGGGCATCCAGAGTCTGATGGATCGCACCGAACAGCCTCCTGCCGTCACCTTGCCGGGCACCCCTGCCCCGTTGCCTTCCGGGCCTGCGTACCCGACCCAGGCTCCCCCGATCCCGATGCAGGCGCCAGCAGTCTCCTGATCCGAATTTCTCGATTTGCGCCGAGCGAGGCCGGTTCCCGCGGGCAAAGGCCCCGCGTTTCCGTGCGTGGCACGGTCAGGCCTTACCGGCCGGACGCGTGAACAACGGCGCGGATGGCGGAGCGCTCGGTCATGGAGGTCGAGAT
>JBEIFE010000217.1:0-4105 GCA_040382575.1 Candidatus Sericytochromatia bacterium | reverse complement strand
TGGGTTGTGCCATGGTCTTGCGATCCTTATTCCTTGGGGGACTTCAACAGCGCTTCGAGCTTCTTCCAGCGCGGGTCGACGGGGCGGAGCTCTTCGAGATAAGCCGGCTTGCAGCCACACATGCTACGGGCCGGCAAGTTGAGCAGGAGATGCTGACGGACGAGGTCGCCCAGATCAAGCTTACCCTGCTGCCAGACTTCTTCCTCGACGAGTTCCTGGGGAACCGGGTTCTCCACCACGCGCAGACTCTCGTCGAACGAGAACTCGACCTCGGTGGGGGCGGGGCCCAGGCAGCGTACGCAGACCAGTTCGGCCTTCGCACGCCCCTTGCATGCCACCCGGAAGAGGCTGTGGTCGAGCGCGCGCGACACCGTGACGTCGGCATGCACGGGACCGAGCAGCCGACCGAGATCCTCGGGGAACTCGATCGGCTCGTTCAGTTCGAGACGGGTCTCGCTGGACGCTGCATTGAGCAACGTGACCACCGACAGCTGCACGCCATGTCCCTCGCGACTCACCGATCGGCTTACCGGGGTTCGACCACCCGCAGGTGTCGACACCTCGGGGCCGATCTTAACCTTCTCACAGGGTACCCGTTTTCGGGGGGGTGCGTCAAACTACCGGCTGCGCTCACGGAGGGTGCGTTCGACGTCCCGGCGCACGTCGCGGGCGGCGATCGCCTCGCGCTTGTCGTGCAGCTTCTTGCCTTTTGCCAGTCCGATCTCGACCTTGGCCCAGTTGCCGGACCAGAAGACCTTGAGCGGGATCAGAGTCAGCCCCTGCTCCCGGGTCTTGCCCCAGAAGCGCAGGATCTCGCGACGATGGACGAGCAGCCTGCGAGGCCGCATCGGATCCAGGTTATAGCGGTTGCCATGCGAGTACGGAGCGATGTGCATCCGGTGGATCCAGAGCTCTCCGTTCTCGATGCGGGCGTAAGCCTCCATGAGGCTGGCTTGCCCCGCGCGGAGGCTCTTGACCTCGGTTCCGGCCAGCTCGATGCCGGCCGTCAGGGTCTCGAGGATATGATACTCGTGAAACGCCCTGCGGTTGTCCGCCACGACGCGTGAGGGTGGCTTGCTGCCCATCGTTCCTCCCCCCGGTGTGACGTTGCTCGCCGATCCTCGTTCCTGCTACACTCGGGCGGGAAGACGAGGATGTCGCCTGGATATCGGTCGATGCCGGAGAACCTCGTCATTATCCGGTGCGTCCGCCCCCGATGCAAGTCTCGTCCTGGCACGAGAGGGGAAGTCCGTCCCGATGCAGATTCGCCCGGTCCGGTATCTCGATCTGCCCGTCCTCAAGAGCCTCTTCGAAGAGACGCTCGCAGAGGAGTACGAGCGTCGCGGAGTCGACCTCACGAGCCAGGTTGCCCGCTGGCAGCGCGTGTATCCCCTCGTGCGAGCCTTGTCCCTTTTTCCCAATCCGTTCCAGTACTCCATGAACCTCTGGGTGGCCGAGGTGGATGGGGTCGTGGCGGGCTTCATCCAGGCGTCTCCGGCCATCCGCGATGGTAGCCGCTGGCACGTCGACTTCATCGCGGTCGCGCCCGAGTTTCGCAGTGGCGGGGTGGCCGCTGCCATGCTCGATCACGTCGTGCTCTCCCAGGTCGAGGGTGGGGTCGATTGTTTCACGGCAGAGGTCGACGTTCGCAACCGCCGTGCCCTGGAGTTGTATGCGCGTCGGGGGTTCAGGCGCTATGCCCGTCTCGAGTACCTCCAGATGATGCCCGAGGCGAGCCAGCGCTTCACACCGGCGGTTCCTCCCTCGGGGTTGCGCTCGCTGCGCCCCCGCGATGCGGCGGCTCTGCTTGAACTGCATCGGGCCTGCACGCCTGAAGAGGTTCGCCTGGTGGATACGCGGACGGCCACGGAGCTCGAGATGGGCTTCGTGGAGCATACGCTCTCGCGCTGGCGCCGGAAGCTGGGGCTGTTCGAGGACCGACGTTACGTACTCGAGAATGAGCGGAAGCAGCTCATCGGCTACCTGCGCGTCCAGGGTCACTTCCGATCCCTGCCTCACGTCCTGAGGGTCATGGTGCATCCCGGACACGAGGATGAATTGCCGGGGCTCATCGGTTTCGGTCTCGGCAAGCTGAGAGGCTTCCCCGATAGCCTCGTGCTGGCCTGGGGGCCGGATTACCAGCGAACCACGCTCGAGGCGCTCCAGGCAGCCGGGTTCTCGTTCCTGACCGAGGACTATCTGCTCGTCCGGGACGGCATGGTCCCGTGCAAGCCCGCCAGGGCCGTGGTCCAGGCGACGGTGGACGAGTCTTTGCTCAATCCCGCGTTCTGTCGCAAGGGCGGTTGAAGGTCACGTTCCCTTGACGCCGTGGTTCCAGGGGAGACGGGTCATCACGGCCGGAGTGACCACCTTGGCGACCCAGGATCCTTCGAGCTGCGCCTGGACGGCCGGTATGTGCTGGAGCAATGGAATGCTCGAGACCACCAGCAACGGCGTGAGGATGATGACGAGTCCGGTCACCAGACCCAGGAGTGCGCCACCGGCGCGATCGACCCAGACGAGCGGGGTATGGCTCACGACGGCCTTGAGGGCGATGCCGGCGCCATTGATGGCCAGGAAGACCACCAGCCACGTCGCCATCGGGGACAGGGCCGAGGTGGCGATCGGGGGGAAGCCCAGCGGGGCCAGGAGTCCCTGGAAGAGGTCGGGGCGCCACCAGGCGAGGAACCCGCCGGCCGCCACCGCCAGGAACGATGTGAGGGTCCGGATGAGGCCCGACGTTACGCCGCGGAGCAGGTTGTATCCCAGCACGGCAAGGGCCACGAGATCGATCACGTTTCATCCTCCCGAGGCGTGGATGGACAGGGGCCGGTCCGGGGCCTAGCATGGACCCCGACCCGACATCCGAGCACAGTCAACCAGGATAGGATCCATGGCCACTCTCCGGCAACTCGTTTCCCGTAGCATCGAACTCCTGGCAGCCCACCCTCTGCTCTGGACGCCGCCCCTCGCCACGTTTCTTTTGCCGGCGTTGCTGACCGGTGGACCGGCTTACCAGTTGCCCCTGGTCGCCTACATCGGGTTGCTCCTGACGACGGGCTGGCTGGCACTCGTGGCTGCGGCCCATCGCGGTCAGCCCGTCCAGCTCGTGACCTTCTTCGATGCGGTCGGACAGGCTGCCGTCCGGCTCCTGGTCGGAGGGGCGGTCATCACCGTCGCGACCTTCGCGCTGCTGGCTCCCGGGATTCTCGTCGTGACGAGGATGGCTGGGGGGACCGAGCACGTGCGCGGCTTCGAGAAGCCGGTCATCGCCTTCATCCGGTCCTTCGAGGCAGGCAAGGCTCCTGATATCGCCAGGCTCGACCCCCAGTTACTGGCTGCACTGAACTGGCTGGCCGGATGCGGCCTCTGGGTGCTGGTCGTCGTGTCCGTGGTCCTGCTCGTCTTGCAGTGGTGGCCGCATGCCATCGTGCTGGGCGGGGAGAGCTGGTCCGGGGCGATCGTCCGGAGCTGGCAACTTCTTCGTGTGAGCGTCGGCCGGGTAGTGGGCTGGCTGTCCATCCAGACCCTGCTGGCACTGGGATGCATGATTCTCGTGGGAGTGGAGGGCTTCGTCGGCGTCCTGGGGAGCCTGGGCCTGGTTCTGGTGCAGATGCTCTTCGGCATGGTCTTCACGTTGCTCTACCTCGATCTGAGTGGCGGCATCGAGGTCGTTCTCGAGGCCGAAAGCCCCACGCGCGGCGAGACTTGACACGTTTCTGGGGGGTCGGTACCATTTGAACGTTCGCGGGTGTAACTCAGCCGGTAGAGTACCTGCTTCCCAAGCAGGCTGTCGCGCGTTCGAATCGCGTCACCCGCTCTCGCTTGCAGTCTCAACAAGGTTGTGGTAACCTTAACCTTGTCGAGACGGCGGCATAGCCAAGTGGTAAGGCAGGGCTCTGCAAAAGCCTCACCCCCAGTTCGAATCTGGGTGCCGCCTCTTGGGCGCATAGCTCAGTTGGTTAGAGCGCTACGTTGACATCGTAGAGGTCACTGGTTCGAATCCAGTTGTGCCCACTATAAAAAGCCCTGGGGTGTCGAACCAGGGCTTTTTACTTTGCGGAAATTGAGTCTCTGACGCAGTCTGCTGGTGTCAAGCACCCTG